>CAXEVD010000185.1:0-4494 GCA_963999395.1 uncultured Halieaceae bacterium | reverse complement strand
TGCCACGTCACAAAACTTCAGGGCGCTGCCCGCATCGAGGCGCTGGGCACCCTGAGCCAACTCCGCTAGGCGCGTGAGCATCATCTGAACACGCTCCTCGCGATGGCGCGCACTGGCCGACATCACCAGCTGCGCGGCTGGGTCGAGGGCGCGAGCACTCAGGTCCGCACCCTCCTCATTGGAGAACAATGGATAACGCTTTGCGCCCCAGTCGGGCACACCCAGATCCAGATGGCCTCTATTGGGCGCAGCGATCAGCCCCAGCACCGCCTCCGCCTCAACGATCAGTGCGATATTCACCGTGAACTCTCCGGTGCCCTCAAGAAACTCTTTGGTGCCATCCAGTGGGTCAATCATCCAGCACACTGGCCAGTCACGCCGGCCAATCAGCTGCTCCAGCGTCGACTCCTCGGAGAGAATCGGGATATTGGGCGTCAGCGACTGCAGGGCCTGAGAGATCAGCCGATGCGACGCGTGATCAGCCTCAGTGACGGGGCTGGCATCTGACTTTTGGCTGACCGCCACATCACCGACAATTGCGTAGAGATCGAGAATGCACCGCGAGGCGTCGGCTGCGAGCGCCCTCAGCGCAGCAATCAGACCGGGCAAGGAGAGCTGAGCCTGATCGAGCATCGCATCCAGACCGGGGTTGCCGCTATAGTGACGACTATTCATCCCAACAGGGTAGCACCCGATGGCCTTAACTGTGGCCTCCAGTCTCTCGGTCGAAGCGGTGGACTGGTCACAACTCGACACCATACTGCTGGATATGGACGGTACGCTCCTCGATCTCGAGTTCGACAATCACTTCTGGGGCACCGTGATCCCAGGTGAGTGGGGCCGGCCACGCGGCCTCGACGTCAGAACCAGTCAGGAAAAGCTGGCACCCGTGTTTGCAAGTGAGCGTGGCAATCTGAACTGGTATTGCCTCGATTTTTGGGGCGAGACGCTGGAGCTCGATATTCCAGCCATCAAGGCTCGCTACACAGAGGGCATTCGCTGGCGGCCCCAGGCTGAGACTTTTCTGCAACACCTTCAGGCCAGCCACCTCAACGTGGTTTTGATTACCAACGCGCACCCCCTAACCCTAAAAATGAAAGCAGAGCGTCTGCCTTTGGCCCAGTGGTTTGATGTGATGATCAGCTCCCATGATTACGGCGCGCCAAAAGAGACCCCAACTTTCTGGCACAGCCTCATTGAAGATCGACCCTTTGATCCCGACCGAACGCTGTTCCTGGACGACTCGGAATATGTGCTCGATTCGGCACAGGCATTTGGCGTGGCACATCTTGTGACATTGCGTCAGCCCGACTCGACACTGCCCCCGCGAGTCGATACGCGATTCCCCGCCATCCACCACTTTGAGGAAATCCTTAGCGGATTGCCGAGCATTGACTGATAGCGAACACGGCAACAGTAAAGTCCGGATCGATAAATGGTTGTGGGCCGCCCGTTTTTTCAAGACACGTTCACTGGCCAAGACAGCCATTGAGGGAGGCAAGGTCCTGCTCGCCGGCCAAAAGGTAAAAGTCTCACGAGAAGTGGCCCCCGGGGACATGTTGCGCATCCGCCAGGGTTGGGACGAGCGCGAGGTCAAAGTGATCGCCACCAGCGAGCAACGACGTGCGGCGCCGATCGCCCAAACCTTGTACGAAGAAACCGAGGCGAGCATCGAAAGACGCGCCCGCGCCGCAGAGGCGCGCAAGGCGGCAGGCACGCTGGCAAGACCCTCACAACGACCGGGTAAACATGAACGCAAAGCATTGGAACGCTTGAGGAAGCAGTTCGACCCAACCTGATATAAGTCGGCGCCGAGAACACAACTTGGGGTATGATCGTTGGCATGATTGAAGAGCTGCCTACAACCAGACCCCATACGCCGCTACTCGACGGCGTATCGACTGATTTTGCTGCACTCTCACAGCTGCAAAGTCATGAACTGGTGCAGCTGGCTGAAGAGCTTCGACACGACCTGCTCTACTCTGTCGCAGGCACCGGGGGGCACTTTGGTGCCGGATTGGGCGTGGTCGAGCTGACGGTGGCGCTGCACCATGTTTTCAACACTCCCCATGATCGCATCGTGTGGGATGTCGGGCACCAAACCTACCCCCACAAAATCCTGACCGGGCGACGCGATCGCATGAACAGCATGCGACAGCTCGAGGGGCTGTCCGGGTTTCCCAAGCGCTCAGAAAGCCCCTTCGACACCTTCGGCGTGGGCCACTCTTCGACCAGCATCTCCGCGGCCATGGGTATGGCGCTAGCGGCGCAGAAGCAGGGTGTCGACCGCAAGGTCATTGCCGTGATTGGAGACGGTGCGATCACAGGCGGCATGGCGTTTGAAGCGCTGGCCCACGCGGGGCATGAACGGCCCAACATGCTGGTTATTCTGAATGACAATCAAATGTCGATTGGCCACAACACCGGCGGACTGGCGACCTACTTCGCCAAGATCTGGGCCAGCAAGACCTACACCGCGCTGCGGGAGGGCTCCAAAAAGATCCTCGAGCACGTGCGCGGCGCCTGGGACCTGGCCAAAAAGACAGAAGAACACATGAAGGGCATGGTGGCGCCGGGCACGATGTTCGAAGAGCTGGGTTGGCACTACATTGGTCCACTCGATGGTCATGATCTGCCGCAGCTGGTGAATACGCTCAAGGTCATGGCTGACCTCAAAGGTCCGCAGTTCCTGCACATTCGCACCGTCAAAGGAAAGGGTTTTGCGCCAGCCGAGCGAGACCCCATTGGCTACCACGCGATCAACAAACTGGAACCGGCCAAGCCCGCAAAGTCGGCGGTGCCAGCCAAACCCAAGGCACCCAAATATCAAGACGTCTTCGGACAGTGGCTATGCGACCTCGCGGCACAGGATGACCGGGTGGTGGGCATTACCCCCGCCATGTGTGAAGGATCGGGCATGGTGCAGTATGCCAAGGCATTTCCAGAGCGCTTCTACGATGTCGCGATTGCCGAACAGCACTCGGTAACGCTGGCTGCGGGTATGGCCTGCGATGGCCTCAAGCCGGTGCTCGCCATTTACTCGACCTTTTTGCAGCGCGGCTACGATCAGCTGATACACGATGTAGCCCTGCAGGGCCTGGACGTCACTTTGGCCATTGATCGCGCAGGTCTAGTAGGTCAGGACGGACCCACGCATCACGGTACCTTCGACCTCTCTTATTTGCGTTGCATCCCCAACATTGTGGTCGGCGCACCCAGCGACGAAAATCAGTGCCGACAAATGCTGCAAAGTGCCTGGCTCCATGAAGGACCCTCGGCGGTCCGCTACCCACGCGGGGAAGGCACGGGAATTGCGATCAATGCTGGACTCCCCGTGATGGAGATCGGTAAAGCCGCCATGGTGAGAAAAGGTACCGGCATCGCTATCCTGAATTTTGGTGTACTGCTGGATCAAGCGCTGGCTGCTGCCGAGGCATTGGGCGCAACCGTGGTCGACATGCGCTGGGTGAAACCCCTGGACGAGGCGATGATTCTCTCTCTGGTGGAGCAGCATGATCTGCTAATTACCTTGGAGGAAAATGCTGTAGCGGGTGGCGCGGGGAGCGGCGTCGCCGAGTTCCTCGCCAACGCGGGCGTCATTTGCCAAATACGCCACGTGGGTATCCCCGACGCCTTTATCGCGCATGCCGGACAAGGTGAGTGCCGGCAACTGGCGGGGCTGACCGCCGACAACATCATCGCGGTGGCACAAAGCACGGCGCCGGCCACGACCAGCAAACAAGCCCTATAACCTCTGACATCTGCAAGGCACTGACCCGTGGCCAAATCGAGCAAAGCGGTATCATCACCCAGCATCACCGAGCAAATGACCGAGCTGAGTGAACTGGTGGAGCAACTGGAAGACCCGGAAATCGAGCTGGAAGCGGCTCTAGTGCTATACGAGAAAGGCGTCAAGCTGAGCGGCAGCATTCAAAAAATTCTTGAGTCTGCGGAGCAACGCGTCGCGCAGGTGGCCGCGGACGGATCGCTGCTCGACGGAGATGAGGCGTCAGGCGAAGCCTGAGCCCGTTATGGAACCCTTCGCCTGGCTGAGCTGCCCTGACCCGAAACTTGCCGAGGCGCTCGACTATCTCGCGCAGCACCCCGGAAAACAGATACGCAGCCGATTAACCGTCGCCAGCGCCGAGCTGGTCGCAGGGGTAAGCGTCTCCGCTGCCGTCATGGCGGGCGAGGCGATCGAGTTACTCCACACCTACTCCCTTGTGCACGATGATCTCCCGGCGATGGACGACGATGACCTCCGACGGGGCCAACCCACCTTACACTGCGCCTTCGACGAGGCGACTGCCATTCTTGCCGGAGACGGTCTACAAGCCGCCGCCTTTCAGCGGCTCACCGAGATTGAGGCTTTGAGCGCCGAGCAACGGCTCGACATGATCGGGGTCGTCACCAAAGCCGTCGGCTTCCATGGCATGGTCGGCGGCCAGGCACTCGATTTGGCTGCCGAACATCAAGCCGTCCCTGCTACCGCAC
>CAXEVD010000184.1:0-4532 GCA_963999395.1 uncultured Halieaceae bacterium | reverse complement strand
CGAGTGCTCCAGTGAGCGCCACATCCGCGGCATTGCTCAGGGCGATCTCAGCGCCGAGGCCGATGATCCCATGAACCTGCTGACAGACGGGCAATTGGTCCTGACCGTGGAACGCGAGGCGGGCCAACGGTATCAGGGCATCGTTGCACTCGCGGGGGGCACGCTGGCAGGGGCTCTGGAGGATTACTTCTCACAGAGTGAGCAACTGGGCACACGGTTTTGGCTCGCCTCTGACGGGGCACGCAGTGCAGGACTGATGCTGCAGCAGTTACCTGCGCAGCTGAAAGACGCAGAGGCACGCAGCGAGCAGTGGTCAACGCTGTGTTTACTGACCGAGACAGTACACGCGGATGAGCTGTTGGGCCTAACGCCAGAAGCGTTGTTATTCAAGCTCTATCAGGAGGAAACCGTAACGGTATACCCACCGGCCCCCATTTTGTTTAAATGTCGGTGCAGTCGTGAGCGGAGCGCCGACGCGATATCCCTGTTGCCCGAGTCCGAGCGAGAGGAGATCCTCGCTGAACAAGGCGACATCACGATGACCTGTGAGTTGTGTGGTACGACCTATCGATTTGGTCGGGAAGTTTTGCCCCCTCACGGCGCAGGGACAACGCTGCATTAAATCGATGACGTAGACGCATCGAATTGAGAAAAAATGCTTAACAGCAGAATAGATAGTACTCAGCACGGAAACCAACATGAGCGAAGCTGTCATTTCCACCCCGGATGTTCACTCCGGTCTCTCTTCAACTGAACTGATTGACATGGCCCTGGCACGGGGCGAAGGCGTGCTGTCCGACACCGGCGCACTGCGTGTCGAGACGGGCGCACGCACGGGCCGCTCTCCGGCAGATCGGTTTGTCGTCAGGGAGCCTTCCAGCGAGGACGCTATAGACTGGGGCGGCGTCAACCGGCCATTCAATGCAGACCGGTTTGATGCCCTCTGGGAGCGGGTCAAATCGCACGCCAATCAGTCAGAGACCTGGGTGCAACACCTGCACGTGGGAGAGCACAGCGATCACTACCTGCCCGTCAAAGTCATTACCGCCACAGCCTGGCAGTCCCTGTTCGGCCGCAACATGTTCATCCGCCCTGACACATACAACCCCGCCAACAAGCCTGAGTGGAAAATCCTCAACGTAGCTGACTTTGTCTGTGACCCCGAGCGCGATGGTACCCACTCGGACGCCACCGTCATCATTAATTTCGGTCAGCGAAAAGTGCTGATTGCGGGGATGCGTTACGCAGGCGAAATGAAAAAAGCCATGTTTTCGGTGCAGAATTTCCTGCTCCCCGAGAAGGATGTCATGCCCATGCACTGCTCCGCCAACATTGGCGAGGATGGCGACACCACCTTGTTTTTCGGCTTGTCGGGTACCGGTAAGACCACCTTGTCAGCAGACCCGGAGCGCTACCTCATCGGCGATGACGAGCACGGCTGGTCCAAGGGCTCTGTCTTTAACATCGAGGGCGGCTGCTACGCCAAGACCATTGATCTGAGTCGCAAAAATGAACCGGTTATCTGGGACGCGATTCGCGGCGGCGCCATCATTGAAAATGTGGTGCTGGATGATCGGGGGCAAGCCGACTACAGCGATACCAGCCTGACCGAGAATGGCCGCTGCTGCTATCCACTGGAGCATGTCGATAAACGCTCAGAAACCAACGCCGGCGGCGAGCCCAAGTGCGTTATTTTTCTGACCTGTGATGTCTTTGGCGTGTTGCCGCCGATTTCGATCTTGTCAAAAGAGGCCGCCGCGTTTCACTTTCTCTCGGGTTACACCGCGCGGGTTGGCTCTACCGAGGTCGGCGCTGCGGCGGGTATCAACCCCACTTTCTCAACCTGCTTTGGTGCGCCTTTCATGCCTCGACCGGCGGGCGACTATGCCGAGCTGCTGATCAAACGAATCGAAGACTTCGATAGCCAGGTCTATCTGATCAATACCGGCTGGACGGGCGGCTCTGGCGCCCCGGGCGGCTCGGGATCGCGCTTCCCGATTCCGGTGACCCGCGCGGTGGTGAAAGCGGCACAGGACGGCGTGCTGGCGGGTGTCGAGACCCGTCACATCGAGAGCCTCAATCTGAACTATCCGGTCAGCATCCCGGGCGTGGACGACCAATATATCGATCCCAAGGCGGGCTGGTGTGATGACGCGGCCTACGAGGCGCAAGCAAGCCAATTGGCAGCGCTGTTCCTCGAAAATATTGCCAACTTCGACGTCAGCAAAGCGATCGTGGCGGCGGGTCCGAAGAGCGCCTGAATCCCAGGACGTAACCTTTTAGAATCAGCTGGCCGAAGTCGATAACGCTGGCGCGCTATCTTTGCTACCGAACCATCTCGCTCGCAATGCGCGCGCGTCCTCGGCAATCAGATACAGCGCCGGCACCAATACCAGCGTGACCCCCGTAGCGAACAGCACGCCAAACGACAGCGACGTCACCATCGGTATCAGGAACTGCGCCTGAACGCTGGTCTCAGACATGATAGGCAACAGGCCAACAAAGGTGGTGAGCGAGGTCAGAATGATCGGCCGGAACCGGTCTTCGCCCGCCTGTAACAATGCCGTCACCAATTCCGTGCCCTCCTCCCGGAGGCGATTGATACGGTCAATCAGCACCAGATTGTCGTTGACCACAACGCCGGCACACGCCGTCACCCCCATGATAGAAAACATGCTGACCTGCCAGCCCAGAATCATGTGGCCAAAAATGGCGCCCATCAGACCGAACGGTACGGCGGTCAGAATCAACAGCGGCTGCCAGTAGGACCGGAAGGCGACCGCCATCAGGGCGTAGATCACCATCATGGCGAGTGCCATCAGCCGCACGGTGGCCTCACGAAATTCAATTTCTTCCTGCAATTCCCCATCCAGGTTCACAAACAAGTCCGGGTACTGCTGTTGCCACTTCGGTAAGTAATCTCGGAACACAGACTGCACGATCGCGCGCGGCGGCGGACCGTTGGCTTCAACGTCTGCCTCGACTTCCAGTGTCCGAAGGCGATCGAGTCGCTCCAGTTTCTGATAGCCGGCTTCGACCCGATAGGTGGCTACGGCCTCAAAGGGCACCTCGCCACCATCGGGGGTACGAATGTACATGTCATTCAAATTAGCAATGGCGAGCCGCTCTATCTCGGGATAACGCACCATGACCTTGACGTCTTCTCTCCCTCTGGGAATACGCTGGGCCTCCGCACCATAAAACGCCTGCCTCACTTGCCGCGCCACATCCGCCAGACCCACACCCAGTGTTTCGGCCGCCGGTTTTAACTCCAGCACCAACTCGTCCCGGGGGCTATCAAAGCTGTCAGAGACATCAAAAACCCCGGGGTACGAGAGCAGCGCTTCTCGCACATCCCCCGCCATCGCCTCCAAGTCCTCAACCTTGCGCGAGGCGAGCACGAGTCTGATGGGTTTGCCAGGATCGCGGATGGTGTAATCCATGCGCACTTCTTTGGCCTCGCTGAGCGATCCCGAGTCGGACCTCAGCTCAAGGGCAAAAGCCTCGGTATCCACCCCTTCGCTGACAGTGGCGATCACCACCTCTACCTCGTTCTCGTTGGCGCGACCCAGAATGCTGCCAATGGCCGGCGCGTCCTCATATTCGGGGCGCTGGTTCCACTCGGTTTTCAGCGCTTCGGCTGCATCCACAACGCGCTGCATCACCAGCTCCGACTGCGAGAAAGAGCCGCCCTCGGGCATCACAATTTTCGCCTCGACAAAGTCGGAATTAATGCGCGGGAAAAACGCCGACCTCAGCCAACCGCCACCATAAAGGGCGACACTTAAACTGAGCATGACCAGGAAGAAACCCGCCACCAGCAGATGATGCTGCAGTGCCCACTGCAGAAACGGCCGGTACCGGTTTCGCGCAAAAGACACTAACGAATCGGCGCATCGATGTCGCCAATTCTCGAGCCGCTTCAACAGTGGCGTTGCGGCAGGCTGCTCGGGACCTAATCGTGAGAGGTGCGCCGGCAAGATCCACAGACACTCGACCAACGAGAACATCAGCACCAACAGGACCACAACCGGGATCCCCTTGGCCGCGTGAGCCCACTCTCCCGGCATAAACATCATGGGCGCAAAGAACACCATCGTGCTGATCACGGCGAACAGCACCGGCTTGAATACCTCACGAACGCCCCAAAAGGCCGCTGCTTCGCCCTCCACACCTCTAGTCTGTGCCGTATGAATAGACTCACCGACGATGATGGCGTCGTCCACCACAATGCCCAGCACCAGCAGGAAGGCGAATAGAGAAATCATGTTGAGGCCGACGCCGGTGTAGGGGAGTAGGAAAAATGCACCCAGGAAGGCGACGGCGATACCCACCGACACCCACACTGCCACAGCCGGCCTCAGGAATAGCACCAACACCAAAAACACCAACAGCAGACCACCCAAGCCGTTCTTCAGTAGCGTCTCGACACGTCCCTTAAACGGCACCGCCGCGTCACGCCAGAAAGACAGGGTGGCCCCTGCAGGTAAGTTTGGTGTCTGCTTTGCCACCCACTCATTGATGACCCTAGA
>CAXEVD010000183.1:0-4536 GCA_963999395.1 uncultured Halieaceae bacterium | reverse complement strand
GTGCGACGCGCGGGGGATGATCTGGTGGCGCGTATTGTCGATGCGGTGGATTCCGACACCGATCAAGCGCCCGCCGTAATCCCGAAACCACTGGCCAGTGAGCAGCGCGGATCGGTGTCCATGCTCTCCGAGTGCTTGAAGGAAATTGCCGAGAGCCTCGAGATTCCAGCCGAAGTGCTCATGCCCAAAGCAGATCTTGAGCACCTGGTTCGTGAGCAAATGAACCCCTCCTTGGCGGCACCTGAGAATTGGTCTGGCTGGCGAGCAGAGACCGTCGTGGCGCCGTTGCGCGAACGCCTGAAGGAGCGGGCGGCGTCATGACCTTACCCGCAGCCATGGAGGTGGAGGTTTTCAAGACCGCGCGGCGGCCGGACACGTTTCTGTTTCTTCCTGAGGGGCTGTCACCCAATGACTGGCCCGATGGTCTGGAGGCAGTCTTTATGCCGGCCGAAAAGGTGCTATCGCTGACGCTGACGGCCGACCAGCCGCTCGCCGCGCAAAGCGCGACGCGCGTGATGGAAGAGATCGCCGCCAAAGGTTACTTTTTGCAGCTGCCGCCCCAACCTTCTTCTTCTGACGCCTCGGAGCCCACGCCATGCTGACTGTCCAGTCTTACCTGACTGCCATGTTGATCTACTGGGTCGCGGCGGCGATTGGGATCGTCGTGATGCGCAGGTTGTGGTTTGCCACGCCGCTTACCTCTCTCGGCGGCGTGATGCTTGGGCTGATCGGTGGCGTTTTGTTGGCGCCTGCGTTTCCCGCCCCAGAGGTTCAATCGATGGCGCCCGCGCTGATTATCGTGGTGTTCAATACGCTGTTTGGCGAGGGCTTCCAGTCTGCAGTGACCCCTGCGCTGTGGCTGCTGGGCGGTGCGCTGTCAGGTGCAGTCGCCGGCTTTTTCTGGGCGCGGAGGGGGGCGGGCCGCACCAGCCTGTGAGTGGTTTGTCAGGCGGACTTCGGTTAGTCTGCTCGGCCTCATGCATTCGGACAAGAGCGGTGAAATATGAAGTTTGAAGGTACAGAGCGGTACGTCGCGACAGACGATCTGCGGATGGCGGTTGACGCCTCGGTAGCGCTCCAGCGGCCACTGCTGATTAAGGGTGAGCCCGGCACGGGTAAAACCATGCTGGCAGAGGAGGTGGCCGCGGGTCTGGGCAAAGAGCTGATCCAGTGGCACATCAAATCCACCACCAAGGCGCAGCAGGGCTTGTATGAGTATGACGCGGTGTCGCGACTGAGAGATTCACAGCTGGGTGATGGCAAGGTCGAGGACATCGGCCAGTACATCAAGCGCGGAAAGCTCTGGGAGGCTTTTACCGCCGATGAGCAGGTGGTGCTGCTGATCGACGAGGTCGACAAGGCCGACATCGAGTTCCCCAATGATCTGCTGGTCGAGTTGGACCGCATGGAGTTTTTCGTCTACGAAACCGGTGAGACGATCAAGGCAAAGCACCGGCCAATCATCATTATCACCTCGAACAATGAGAAAGAGCTGCCCGATGCGTTCTTGCGCCGCTGCTTCTTCCACTTCATCAATTTCCCCGACAAGGAAACGATGAAGGAGATCATTGCGGTGCACTACCCGAAGATCAAAAAGAGCCTTGTGCAGGAAGCGCTGGAGGTCTTCTTCGAACTGCGTGAAATTCCCGGGCTGAAGAAAAAGCCCTCAACATCAGAGCTGATTGACTGGTTGAAGCTCCTGATGGCGGACGACATTCCCGATGAGATCCTCAAAAACCGTGATCAGACCAAAGCAATACCGCCTCTTTACGGCGCGCTGTTGAAAAACGAGCAGGATGTACAGTTGCTGGAGCGACTGGCATTCATGCATCGGCGCGAGGCCCGCTAACTCAGTGCTGGTTAATTTCTTTCATGTGTTGAAAGACACCGGGGTGCCTGTCACGCCCCGGGAACTGCTCGACCTGCTAGAGGCAATGGAGCAGCGGCTCGCGTTTGGCGACATGGATGACTTTTATTCGCTATCCCGTGCGATTTTGGTCAAGGATGAAAAATACTACGACCGCTTTGATCGCGCTTTTGGGCTGCATTTTCAGGATCTGGAGGCCCTCGACGATGTCATCGAGGCGATGATTCCCGATGATTGGTTGCGCTCGGAGTTCATGAAGCAGCTCTCTGAGGAGGATAAGGCCAAGATCGAGAGCCTGGGTGGGTTGGAAGAGTTGATCGAGCAGTTCAAGGAGCGGCTCGAAGAGCAAAAAAAGCGTCACTCTGGCGGTAACAAATGGATCGGTACCGAAGGCACATCACCTTTTGGCAACGACGGCTATCACCCGGAAGGCATCCGAGTCGGCGGTGAGAGCAAGAACAAACGCGCCGTGAAGGTATGGGACCGCCGGGATTTCAAAAACCTCGACGATGGCGTTGAGTTAGGTACCCGCAATATCAAAATTGCCATGCGGCGGCTCCGCAAGTTTGCGCGCACCGGCGCGACCGAAGAGCTTGATCTGGACGACACCATCAAGTCCACCGCGAGAAACGCGGGGTTTCTCGATATCAAGATGGTGCCCGAGCGTCACAACGCGGTGAAGGTCTTGCTGTTCCTCGACGTCGGTGGATCCATGGATCCCCACGTCAAAGTCTGCGAAGAGCTGTTTTCTGCGGCGCGGACAGAGTTCAAGCACCTTGAGTACTTTTACTTCCACAACTTCATTTACGAGAGCGTGTGGAAAAATAATATCCGCCGCTTTAATGAGCGCACGGCCACGCTGGATCTGATGCACAAGTACGCCCACGACTATAAGGTCGTCTTTGTCGGCGACGCCTCGATGTCACCCTACGAGATCATGCAGCCCGGTGGCTCGGTGGAGCACTGGAATGAAGAGTCGGGAGAGCTGTGGATGCGCAGGCTCAGGGAAACCTATGAAAAGTGCATCTGGATCAATCCCGTCCCAGAGGATGAGTGGGAGTACACCCAGTCCATTGCCATCACCCGGCAGTTGATGGACGGCAAGATGTACCCCTTGACGTTGCGCGGCCTCGAAGACGGTATGTCTTTCCTGTCCAAGTGACGCGCTGGCCCTCATGGCCGGCCCCGTCATCCTCTCCCTTAGCACGGCTAATACCGCGTTATGAAGTGCCTCCCGGCCCGGTTTTTTCACCGTCTTTAGTGCGATTGTAGGCCACCCCAACCAGCCATGATTTGGCTACACTAGCGCCTCGATGTCACAACAAAAATAGTCAGGGGGAACGCCATGTTCGGTATCGCACGTTTCGCTTTCATCTTGGCTTTGACCTCAGCGCTGTTGGCCTGTGGTGGACAGTCCGACGACATGTCCACGTCTTCAGGCGCTGTGTCAGAGACCGTGCGTGTTGCGCAGGTTGATACGGATCGTATTGCCGCGGCAGCCGAAGAGCCGGAAATGTGGCTGACCTACGGCGGTTCCTATGACGAGCAGCGCCACTCGGCGCTGGGACAGATCAACCGCGACACGCTCCCCGAGCTGGGTGTGGGCTGGGTTTATGAGACCGCCAAGCCACGCGGTGCCGAGGCTACACCGCTTGTCGTTGACGGGGTGATGTATGTGTCGAGCGCGTGGTCGGTGGTGTATGCCCTGGACGCCAAGACCGGCGAGGAGCTGTGGGTTTATGACCCCGAAGTGTCCGGCCAAGACGCTGCTAAAGGCTGCTGCGACGTCGTCAACCGCGGTGTGGCAGTGCACAGCGGCAAAGTGTTCATAGGTGTCTTTGACGGCCGTCTTGAGGCCTTGGACGCAGCCACCGGCGAGGTGATCTGGAGTGAGGTCACCGTGGATCAAACCAAGCCTTACACCATCACCGGGGCGCCGCGAGTTTTCAAAGACAAGGTGATCATTGGTAACGCAGGAGGCGAGCTGGGTGTCCGGGGTTATGTGACGGCATATAACGTGGAGACCGGTGAGTTGGCATGGCGCTTTTATACCGTACCGAATCCTGAGAAGAACCCCGACGGCGCCGCCTCTGATGCCATCCTCGCCGAACTGGCCAACGAAACCTGGGGCGACGACGGTGCCTGGGTCACCGATGGCGGCGGCGGCACTGCATGGGATTCGATTGTCTATGACACGGTTAATGATCAGATCCTGATCGGCGTAGGTAACGGGTCACCCTGGAACCCCGATATCCGCGATCCGAATAGCGATGGTGACAATCTGTTCCTGTCGTCGATTCTCGCGGTCGATGCCGATACCGGCGAATACCGCTGGCACTACCAGACGACACCCCGGGATCGCTGGGACTACACCGCGACCCAACAGATCATGCTGGCCGATCTTCCGCTGGGTGAGGGTGGCGCAGACCGGCGTGTGGTGATGCAGGCGCCCAAGAACGGCTTCTTCTACGTGCTGGATGCCGCGGACGGTGAGTTGATCTCTGCCACGCCGTTTACCGCACAGAACTGGACTACGGGTGAATTTGATGAGAACGGCCGACCCGTGCTGATCGAGGAGGCGGTTGACCTTGCGTTGTACGCGGTGGTGCCCGGGCCGACTGGCGCGCATAACTGGCACCCGATGGCCTTCAATCCCGATACTGGTCTTG
>CAXEVD010000182.1:0-4554 GCA_963999395.1 uncultured Halieaceae bacterium | reverse complement strand
GTCCCACAAAGCGGTGCCTTTGCTACCGTCCTTAAGGATGATCTCGTAGCCCAGCTCGCCGCTCCAACCAGTGCGGCTGAGCACGACCGGGATGCCTTCTAGGGAGGTATGGCAGAAGTGGTAGTAGCCGAGTTCGATCGCGAGATCGCCGAAGAGCTTGTGCGCCACCCGCGGTGCCAGTGGACCCTGCAGCTGCAGCGGCGAAGCATCAGGTTCGCGGACGGTGACCTCTAGACCACTTCGTGCGGCCACGCCTTTGGCCCACAGCAGTACATCGCCATCACCCGGTGACAGCCAGAAATGGTTTTCGGTATGTCGGTACATGACGGCATCGTTAATGATGCCGCCGTTCTCATCCACAAAGACCACGTAGCGGGCCCGATTGATAGGGCACTTGTCGATGTCTCTAGGAGTCAGCAATTGTGTGAGTGCCAGCGCATCGGGGCCGATGATTTCCACCTGACGTTCGGCCGCCACGTCCCATAGAGAGACGCCTTTGACGATCGCCCAGTACTCGGCTGTGGGGTCGCCATAGCTGGTGGGCATAAACATGTGGTTATAGATAGTGAATGCTTGGGCGCCCGCCTTCATGGTGGCGTCATAAAAAGGGGATTTGCGGACGCGGGGCCCGATGGTGATGGCGGGTGATGACATGACGTGACTCCGTGAGCAGCGCGCGGCTTACTATTCTCGCGGCATTATGGCGTTGGAAGCCCCGCTACGGAATGCTTTTTGTCAGCTTCGTAAAGCGCCATCGGCGCTTTAGGTAAGGTCGTTTCAGCCAGCAGAATTGACTTGGGTTGTCGGAATCAGGCCGCGGCGCCAGACACCTCGGTATCGGCAAACTCCAGCGGCGTCTCCAGCTCAGAATCGGGTGGCACGACGGGCTCGTACTCCACTTCCTCATCGGAGCGCGGGTCCTGATCAAAGGCTGCGGGCGCCATGGCCGAGGTGGCGGGCATGAAGGTGCCTTGCTCTTCGATGGTCACCGCGGTGCGACCTGGCGGCTGCAGGATGATGAACACGCCAGTTATCAGACTGGCCACGCCGAGGAAGCCAAACAGCGCGCTATCGCCCAGACTCCGCATCGCCCAGCCGATGACCAGTGCACTGCTGGCGGAGCCCAGCGCATTTAGCAAGAGCACCGATGAGCCAATGGTCACGAATTCTTCGCTCTTGGAGTTATCCGCAGCTTTAGCCAAGGAGACCGCGTAGAGCGAGTTGGCGAAGGCGCCGAAGGCAAAGGCACCGAGTAGTAGTGCATCGCGAGTTTCGGCCATCAGTAAGCCAAAGGCAGATAAACCGCTGGCAGCACAGAGTGCGGCCAATACATAGCGCCGGTCGATACGGTCGGACGCCATGCCGATCGGGTACTGGGCCAAGGCGCCACCGATGATATTGGCGGCGATAAACATGGGGACAAAGCTGGGGTCGTTAGTCTGCGAGAGTACGTAAATCGCGCCCAGTCCCCAGAAGCCACCCATGACCACGCCCGACCCCAGTGCACCGGCAAATGCAGTGTGGGAGCGGCGGTATAGCTTGAAGAAGTTAAACCGAGTTGCCGGTACCGGCGCCGGCGCCAGAGTGCGGGTAAGGCTGACGGGCACGATGGCCAGGCCCACCAACAGTGACACCAGGATGAAGGGGTACAGCGGATTGGCTTCGGTCAGGCCTAGCAGATACTGGCCCACCGCCATCGAGACGAGGACGATCACGGTGTATACCGACAGCACTCGGCCGTGGCGACTGCTGTCGCTCTGCTCGGCGAGCCAGCTCTCAATTACGGTGTAGGAGCCGCACATCACGGCGCCTAGCACAAAGCGCACCAGCACCCAGAAGATGCCCTTGTCGACAAGACTGAGGAACAGGAAGCTCGACAGGAAGATGGCCAGCAACGCCGTGAAGCTGCGGATGTGTCCCACCCGGGCGATGATGGGCGGAATCATCAGCGCACCGGTCAGGAAGCCTGCGAAGTAGGCGGAGCCACTCAGCCCGATCAGCGTTTGCGACAAACCGAGCTCGCTGGCGCGCAGGGGCAAAAAGGTCATGTGTAGGCCATGGCCAGCTAACAGAAATGCAGTCGTAAAGAGCAGTGACGATACAGGCCGGAGGGTACTCATGGTGCGCGCTCTACTGTGCTGTGAGGTGATTCGGAAAGGCGCGCATTTTGCCTGCAAACCCATGGCTCGCAAGCGACAAATTCGTGAATTTTTGGCGAGCGCGGAGCACCGTTAACGGCGTCTCATTTTTGCCCAGAAAACGGTCCTGAAAAGGGAGAGCGGGAGGGGCTGATCAGGCGGCCAGATCGCTCCAGGCGAGCTGCTCATGCCCTCGACTTTTCAGCAGTGTCGAGAGCGCTCTGATGTGGTCCGGACCGACTTCGCAGCAGCCGCCAATGACGCTCGCGCCGGCGTCCAGCCAGCTTTCTGCAAATGCGGCGTACTGCTCAGGGCCTAGGTCTTTCCTTGCCTCGAGCACGTCGACAACCCCGCCGGGCTCCAGCGCGTCGATTGATGTGAAGCCATTGGCAAAGGCGCCGAAGGGGAACCGTGACTCGCTGAGCATGGCCAACGCCTCGGCGATGACTTCGGGTTTGGAGCAATTGATCACGACTGCCAACAGATTGAATCGCTCAATAGCGGCCAGTGCGTCAGCCAGTGATTCCCCCGATCGCAATTGCTGACCGTCTTCATCGGAGACGGTCAGGCCCAGTACGACCCTGACGCCCTCCTGCTCAGCCGCGGTCAAGACTGCCTCCGCTTCACTGATCGACGGAATCGTCTCGGCCAGGAAGCCATCGACAGTCTCTTTTTGCAGCGCGATGAGTTCACGATACTCGCCAATCGCTTGCTCAAGGGGTAGCTGGGTGTCTGGCCGGTAGCTGGCCACTAGCGGTGGGAGCGACGCGATCATGGCGGCGTCCGCGTTCTGACTGGTCGCGGCACCTTGCTCGCCCAGCTCCCGCGCGCGATCCAAGAGCTCTCCAATGGGAGGGATGTTTTGTCCCCGAGCGAGACGCGCACGCGTAATGGCATAGGTGTTTAGGCACGCGATGTTGGCGCCGGCATCGCAGAAATCGCGATGCACTTCCGCAACGAGGTCAGGCTCCTCCAGCATGACCTGCAACGACCAGTGATGATGTGCAGGTGATGGACTGCGGCGAATCAATTCTTGGCCGAGACCGCCGTCCAGTAGCAATACACCGTGAGTCATATTTGATCCTTGTATCAATCGACCGTCCGTTGACACGGCCATAAGTATAGCGCTGCGCTTTCGTGAGGTATACGTGACTGGCAGCGACCAAGTCATCAGTAGGAAAAGTTATATCGGCGCCGTTCTCGCGGCAGTGTCATCTGCCACAACTAGAAACGTATGGTGGCAAGCGGCTAGGCCCTGTTCCCTCTCTGGTTTATTGCTCAGGCCGCTTTGCGGTTGCTTCCGATCGAGAACAGCAGCGCGTAAAAAACCGGTACGGCAATGAGCGCCAGCACCGAGCCGAAGGCCAGGCCACCCATGATCGACACCGCCATCTCGCGGAAAAAGTCATCTCTTAAGAGCGGCGACATGCCGACGATGGTCGTCCCTGCCGCCAGTAGCACCGGGCGCAGGCGGCTGACACAGGCCGATACCAAGGCATGTTGGGTCAGGCCATCGTCAGCGGAGCGCAGATTGATCTCTTCCACCATGATCACGCAGTTCTTGATCAAGATGCCAACCAGACTTAGCAGGCCCAGCATCGCGGGGAAGGTAAAAGACAAGTCGGTCACAAAGAGCCCGACAAAGACGCCCACCATAATGAGCGGCACCGTCATCCAGGTGACCAGCATTTGCCGCACATTGCCAAACAGCATCAGCGTCGCAATGATCATCACCAGCAGCGCGATCGGGAAGCGCGAGATGACCATATCGTTGGCCAACTTCATAGATTCGTATTCACCGCCCCACTCCAGCTTGTAGCCGCGCGGCAGCTCGATGGCTTCGATCTGCGGGCGGATGCGGGCGAACAGTTCGGCGGCGGTCTGGCCGCTGAGGATGCTCGGGTCGGCTTGTACGGTCAGGGTGCGCTTGCGGTCTTCACGCAGGATCAGCGGGTCTTCCCAGTCGGTGACAAAGCCGCTGACCACCTGGCTGATCGGGATGTAGGCGTTGCGTACGTTGCTCCACACCAGCAGGTCGTTCAGGGTGCTGGCGTCCAGCCGCTCGTCTGCCGGGGTGCGGGCGACGATGGGCAGCATGCGCGTGCCGTCGCGGTACAGCCCCACGTTAACGCCGCTGAAGTTCATCTTCAGCAGGGTATCCAAGTCGCCCTTGTCGACGCCCAGCTCGCGGGCCTGCGCCTCGGCAAACTGCGGGCGGACCAGCTTGGTGCGCTCACGCCAGTTGTGCAGCACGGCGTCGGCCACCGGATCGGCCTTGAGGATGGCAATGGCCTGCGCGCCCAAACTGCGCAGCACCTCGGGGTCGGGGCCGGTAAAGCGCGCCTCAATCTTGCTCGCGGTGCTGCTGGTGAACTCGAGCCGCCGCACCATGTGATGGATTTCGGGAAATTCGGAC
>CAXEVD010000181.1:0-4558 GCA_963999395.1 uncultured Halieaceae bacterium | reverse complement strand
CAAATCGACTAGCGGCGGGCGCTGCGCACTACTCGGAGCACGCCCTCGACACCACGCAGTCGCTTCATTACATGCGCTAAATGGGTACGACTGCTGACCTGAAGCTCTAGGTCTACAAAGGTGAATTCCACGTCCTTGTTCTGTGTGGCAATACGCTCGATGTTGAGGCCAATGGCGCTGAGCCGTGTCGCCAGAACGGCAATCATGCCGCGGCGGTTTTCTACCTGTACTCTGAGTCCGAGGGGATAGTTTCGCTCCACTTCTTCGTCCCAATGGAGTGAAATCAACCGGTCGGGCTGTTCTCGCAGTTCCAGCAGGTTGCGACAGCTATCCCGATGCACCATGAGCCCCTTTTCTTGCCCGAGATAGCCCTGAATCGCGTCACCCGGCAGCGGGCAACAGCATTTGGCGTAGGTGACGCCCACGCCTTCGGTGCCACGGATGCCCAGTGTGGCCGCCTCGCCGCCCACGGCAGAGTTGTCACTGGTGCTGGTGAGGTGGGCGACGGCAATATGGGGCAACGTATTGCCCAGCGCGACATCCACCAGCAACGTCTCGATGTCGGCTTTGCCCAACGCGGACAGCGCGGCCTGCATGGTGTCGTCTTCGATGGCGTTCAGCCGCGTGCCGTGGGCCATTAACGCCCGATCCAGCAAGTTGCGACCCAACGCCAGCGAGTCCTCGCGGCGCTGATCTTTCAAAAAGTGCCGGATATGGGTTCGGGCACGGGCGGTCACGACCCAGTTCAGCCAAGAGGGGCTTGGCCGGCCTGTTGGCGAGGTCACGATCTCGATCGTCGCGCCGCTTTCCAGAGGCTCAGACAGTGGCACTAATTGATTGCTGACCCGTGCGGCGACACAGTGATTACCAATGTCACTGTGCACGGCATAGGCAAAATCCAGCGCACAGGATCCCTTGGGCAGCTCGAGAATGTCTCCGCGCGGTGTAAAGACGTACACCTCGTCGGAGAACAGGTCGATCTTGACGTTTTCAATGAACTCCAGCGAGTCGCCGGCGCGCTGCTGCATTTCCAGCAGGCCTTGAACCCACTCCCGCGCCCGAGTATGGGAGATACTCGCCCCTGTTTCCTCGCTCTTGTAGAGCCAATGGGCGGCGATACCGTTGTTGGCCATATCTTCCATTTCGTGGGTTCGGATCTGGATTTCAATGGGCACACCGTGCATGCCCTTCAACACGGTGTGTAAAGACTGGTAACCGTTTGCTTTGGGAATGGCGATGTAGTCCTTGAACTCCCCAGGCACCGGCTTGTAAAGGCTGTGCACCATTCCCAGCGCGCGGTAGCAGTCATCGACTGAGTCGACGATCAGGCGGAAGGCAAAGATATCCATCACCTGAGAGAAGGATTTCCGCTTGGCCTTCATCTTGTTGTAGATGCTGTAGAGGTGCTTTTCCCGCCCCACGACGGTGGCATTGAGACCCTCGCGGTTCAGGGTCTGGCTCAATTGATCCCGAATCTGATCAACCAGTTGCTTCCGGTTGCCGCTCGCCGATCTTCGCGCGGCTTCGAGCCGTCTGGCGCGCATGGGGTAGAGCGCCTTTAAACCTAGATCTTCGAACTCCATACGGACTTCATTCATGCCCAGGCGCATGGCGATGGGGGCGTATATATCCAGCGTCTCACTGGCAATGCGTTTGATTTTTTCTCGGTTCAGTACGCCCAGCGTGCGCATGTTGTGCAGGCGATCCGCCAGCTTGACGAGGATGACGCGAATATCTTTCGCCATCGCCAAGGTCATTTTCTGGAAGTTCTCGGCTTGTCGGAGCTCAATCGAGTCAAACTCCACGTGGGTCAGCTTGCTGACACCATCGACCAGCTCTGCAACCTCTTCACCGAATTGGGCACCAATGTCTTCCTTGTTGACGCCTGTATCCTCGATCACATCATGCAGCAGCGCGGCCATCAGGCTCTGCGCGTCCATACGCATGCGAGCGAGAATGCTGGCCACCGCCAGAGGGTGAGTGACGTAGGGTTCCCCACTGCGCCGGGTTTGGCCGTAGTGAGCTTGCTCGGAGTAATAGTATGCGCGCCTCACCAGCTGCGCCTGCTCCAGGGGCAGGTAGTCGGCAATGAGCTGCTCAAAGGCAGCCAGTGAGCTATTGGCGAAGTGCCCCTCGCGGGGAATCGAATGTGCAGTGGCTGTTTGCCCCAGGCGGCTACCGATGCCGGGGAGAGATCCGCTGAGTGCTTGGAGTGTTGTTGCCACCACCGCCAGCGGACCCTGTGATTAGAGGATGGGCGTCTCGAAGCTGGCCGCCAGTTCTTCCTCTGCTTCGATTTCGCTCTCGCGGGCGAGGAATTCCGGGGTAATCAAACCTTCAGCGATTTCTCGCAGCGCGATGACCGTGGCCTTGTCTGAGTCGTCCTCGACGAGTGGGTCGCGACCGCCGATCGCCATTTGCCGAGCGCGCTTGGCGGCCAACATGACCAATTCGAATCGGTTATCGACATTATCCAGACAGTCTTCAACAGTTATTCTCGCCATGACAGCGTAGTCTCCTTATTACTTACCGCGAGTCAACGCGGCTGCACAGTATAGCGTAGCAAAGGGGTTTTCACCTCCCCGACAACGTCAATATTGCCGGGAGTGCCTACCCTTACGAACAAACTAGGTGAGCAGATCCTCAATGAGATCCTGAAGCGCCGACTGCTGCTGACCGGTGCGCAGGCGCAGAGAGCGCACCAGTGCCTGCAGGGCTTCCAGCGCCACGTCGTACTGATCATTGATGATCAGATAGTCGGCCTCATCCCAGTGCGACATTTCATCCCGCGCGGCACGCATTCTGAGGTCGATGGTGTCTTCTGCGTCCTGACCCCGCGCCTGCAGTCGGGACTTGAGCGCCTCCAGCGAGGGCGGCAGGATGAAGAGCCAAGCACTATCCGGCAGCAGCTTCCTCACTTGCTGGGCGCCTTGCCAGTCAATTTCGAGAATCACGTCTGCGCCGTCGGACAGCCTGGCCTCCAGTTGGGTGAGGCTGGTGCCGTACAAATGACCGAAGACTTCTGCAGATTCGAAGAATGCGCCCGCCTCACGCATCTCATGAAAAGTTTCCGTCGAGACAAAGAAATAATTGACGCCCTCCACTTCGCCGGGGCGCTGCGGCCGGGTCGTGTGCGACACGGACACTTCAACCCGCTGATCCTGCTCCATCAATGCTTTGATCAGCGATGTCTTGCCCGCGCCACTGGGCGCAGACACGATTAACAGCTGTCCTCTTGTCGCATTCACAGTCAAAGTCTACTCAATGTTCTGGATTTGCTCGCGCATTTGCTCAATCAATACTTTGAACTCTACCGAGACATTGGTGGTGCTGAGCGCGGTGGATTTTGAGCCCAGCGTATTGGCTTCGCGATTGAGCTCCTGCATCAGGAAATCCAGACGCCTGCCGACCGGCGCAGTGCTCTCAAGGGCCGATTCAATAGCATCAAGATGCGCATCCAGGCGATCCATTTCCTCTTCTACATCCGCCCGCTGCAATACATACACAATCTCTTCTTCCAGCCGCATCGGTTCTGCTTCGATATTGAGCGATTGCAGCCGATCGAGCAGGCGCTGTCGATGCGCCGCCTGCAGCGCCGGCAGCTGTTGCCGGAGTGTGGTGAGATGCTCCCGCATCGCATCTGATCGCTGTTGAATCAGTGCGGCCAGTTTCTCGCCTTCCTGTTGCCGCTGCTCCCGCAGGCCCTCGAAGCACTGTCTGGCGGCATCGGTTGTCGCACGCTGCAGCGCTTCCATATCGGTTTCGGGTTCGCTGAGCACGCCAGGTGAGAGCAGCAGCGCGAGCTGATCGGGCGCTGTGGCATCGGGGAACTCGCCTGTAACTTCTGACAACGCGGCCTTCAAGGCGAAGAGCCGCTCACGATTGAGTGTGGCGGGGGCACCGGAGCCGCCGTCTGAGACGCGCACCAACATCTCAAGCTTGCCACGAGCAAAAAACGTCCCCGCCTGCTCGCGCAAACTGCCTTCCACGCTTCTCAGTGTGTCCGGCATCCGGCACTGCAGATCTAGGTAGCGATTGTTGACGGAGCGGCACTCTACGGTGACCGTCAGGGCCCCCGTTGTTACACTCCCGCGGGCAAAGCCCGTCATGCTCTGAGTCACCGTTATTCCTCGACCAAGCGCGCTGCTAAGTGTAACAGCAGTGACTCGGACTGAACGTTATCTACAGCAGGAGAACCGTTATGGACACACTACCCGACCGGCCCAGTGGCCGTGCCCCGGACGCCATGCGGGCGATTCAGTTTGACCGGGGATACACCTGTCACGCTGAAGGCTCCGTGTTGGTGTCTTTTGGGCTGACAAAGGTGATTTGTACGGCGAGTGTGAGCGCTGGCGTACCCGGTTTTCTGCGGGGGAAGGGCGAGGGGTGGTTGACCGCCGAGTACGGTATGTTGCCGCGCTCTACCGGATCGCGGATGGACCGGGAGGCAGCGCGCGGCAAGCAGGGGGGCAGAACGGTTGAAATTCAGCGACTCATTGGTCGCTCCCTGCGTGCCGCGTTGGATCTCAAGCTATTGGGAGAGCGCACGATCACTGTG
>CAXEVD010000180.1:0-4567 GCA_963999395.1 uncultured Halieaceae bacterium | reverse complement strand
GGGCGTGCGGGCACTGCTGGTAGACAAAGATCGCTCCCCTGCGTGGGCTTATCCGGATCTGGCCTCCGTGCCTGCCGACGTTGTTGACTCATTCTTCACGGCTCCGGCAGCGATGCCGGAGCTCGGATTACCGGAGTAAAAGATGGCCACGATCGCGTTTCTGGGCTTGGGCAATATGGGCGGGCCGATGGCCAAAAACCTGCTTGCCGCGGGTCATGCGCTTACCGTATTCGATTTGGTCGAAGCGGCCTGTGCGGCAGTCGCTGCTGAGGGCGCCTCGATTGCCGCGTCTGCGGCTGAGGCGGCAGAGAGCGCCGATGTGATCATCAGTATGTTGCCGGCAGGCAAGCACGTCGCGGGCACCTTCCTCGGCGAAGACGGCCTCTTGGCCAAGGTGTCGACTGACACACTTATTCTCGACGCCAGCACCATCGACGCGGCGACTGCGCGGCAGGTCGGCGAGGCGGCTGCCGAGCTCGGTATCGATTTTATGGACACCCCGGTATCAGGCGGTGTGGCGGCAGCCGCCGCCGGAACGCTGGCCTTTATGTGTGGCGGCAGTGCAGCGGCATTTGATCGGGCTAAGCCGATCCTCGAAGGCATGGGCAGCCCGGAAAAAATCTTTCACGCCGGGCCTGCTGGCGCCGGTCAAGTGGCTAAGGCGGCCAACAATATGTTGCTGGCAGTGCATATGATCGGCACCTCAGAGGCGCTGGCTATGGGTGAAGCGCACGGGCTGGATCCCGCGGTGCTCTCGGAGATCATGAAGGCCAGCTCCGGTAACAACTGGTCCCTGCAGGTCTACAACCCCTGGCCGGATGTGATGGAGGGTGTTCCCTCCAGCAATAATTATCAGCCGGGCTTCATGGTGGATCTAATGGTCAAGGACCTGGGCTTGGCTTGTGAAGTTGCAGAGAGCTGCGGGGTCGATAATCAGATGGGCAAACAGGCCATGGCAGCCTATTCAGCGCATCAGGGCGAGGGCAATGGCCCGCGGGATTTCTCCTCTATCTTGGAGTGGGTGAAAGCCCAGTAAGCTGGGTGCTGCCTCAGTCCTGTGCGACCCAGTCGGGCCCCAGGCGGGCTTTTAGCGGCCCCAGCCACGGCTCATAGTGCTTCCACTGCTCCAGCGCGGTCGAGAAAATCGGCTGTCTTACCTGCTCCGATGATGGCGTTCGCACATTGCGTTCTGTTTTATGAAATTCAAGGCAGGCGTCCTCAAAGGGGAGCCCGCAGAAGTCGAGCATCCGCCGAACCTGGGTCTCAAGGTCAGCCACCACGTCCTCATGCTGCACGCGCAGCACATAGCCGGGGATGACCTCATCCCAGTGGTCCATCAGGCGCACATAGTCGAGATAGTACTGGGCAATGTCTTCCTGGTCGTAGCTGAACATCTGCCCTTCGGCGAATAGCTGCTTAAAACCTGAGAAGCAGCAGGACATCGGGTCCCGACGCGCGTCAATGACCTTGGCGTTGGGCAGCATGAGCTTAATAAGCCCAATGTGGCGGAAGTTATTTGGCATCTTGTCGATGAAGAAGGGCGCGCCCATCCGGTGCACCTGTGTATCGCGGATGTACTCCTCGCCCAGTGTGGCGAGTTGCTGCGCAGACAGATCTGCCAGATTGAAAGGATATTTATGATTGCCCTCTCGCTGACCCAGCCGGCGGAGCTTGCCGCTGATCGACAGCACGTTGGGTAGCTCCAGCGTGCCATCGACCATGCTGTGTGATGAGAGAATCTGCTCAAGCAGCGTCGAGCCGGCACGCGGTAGCCCGAGAATGAAGATGGGGTCGGGTGCCGTATGGCCCGTTTCGCGCTCGAACACCTGCCGAGTGCACGCAGTAATCTGGTCGTCGCACTCCTGAGTGGTGCCCTCCGCCTTATATTGAAGCTGGTTTTTTTTGATGGCGTTGCCTTTGGCGTAGTGATGAAAAGATTGCTCGTAATCCTTCCTATCCTCAAACGCTTTACCCAACGCGAACTGCAAATACACGCGATCCTGGCCACCGAGATGGGGGTTGTCATCCAGCGCTTGCATCGATGACAGCTCATCATCGTCAAACTGGTAAACCTTCAGGTTAGCCAGCGAGTACCAGGCATCGCAGTAAAATGGCTTGGACTTTAGAGCGGCGCGGTAAGCGGTAATCGCATCCTCTGACCGACCCCCCGTCTTCAGTGCATGACCCTTTGACACATTCGTTACGGGATCATTAGGCATGCGGTCCAAAATGCTGTCGAACAGCGTCAGCGCCGACTCGTAGTCTCCCAGCTGCATACATTGAATGGCATAGAGAGACTGCAGCTGGGGATTATCAGGCGCTTGATCAAGCAGCGCTTTGGCTTCATCTACCGCGCGCTGGAAGCGCTGCCGCTTGCTGAGGATCTGGACATAGTCGATACGCGCTTGCCTGTGCTCTGGCTCGAACTCTACCGCGCTCTCAAGGAGGAACTCAGCGTCCTCCAAAACGCCATGCCGGGTGGCAATTTCTGCCAGTACGCGCATCCCGTCGATATGCTGAGGATTCTGCTGCATAAACTGCCGGCACAACTGCTCAGCTTTGTGCAGCTTGCCCTCGTGAAGCAGGTCCCAGCTGGCTAAAAGAGCAGGCGGTAAGGATTCCAGCCACTGGAGCCTCTGATTGATCTGAGCCGCGCGTTCAGGTGAGCCTTTACCAATCAGGTCTCTCTGTGCTGCCCAACTGGCTTTGAGACCGGGGTTGAGATGACAGGCGGTGGCGTAGGCATGGAGTGCCTCGGTAGGCATATTGGCGTCTCGATACAGATGACCAAGCTCCTGAAAAGCTCTGCCATAGGAAGGGTTGCCTTCCACCAGCTGTCTGAGAGCAGACTCCGCATTGGCGAAATCCCGCATCAGTCGAAAGCAGACCCCTCGCATGTATTGACCCATAGCCGAAGACTGAGTGCTTTCGGCAAGGCTATTGAGAGTCTCAAGTGCTTTGGCAACTTCTCCCTGCTGCAGCAGCCGTTGCACGGCCCCCAGCGGGTCCGGATCTTCGTTGGCAGGAGAAGCAGTCATGATGTTGTTTTACACCGCGGAAGTTAACAGACAAAAAAAGTGCCCCGATTGGGGCACTTTTTCAAGAGATGTCTCTAGCGACTTTTAGAAGTCGAAGGAGACCCGAACACCCAAGGTGGTGGGCGGAGCCAGTGCCAAACGCTCACGGTCGTTGACGTAGTTGGCGCCCGTTACCACTTGCTCATCAGTGAGGTTGGTGACGAAGGCTTCGACCATCCACTTATCTGATGAAACGCCTGCCGTGACATTGGCCATCGTCCAGCTCGGCACTTCCATGCGGTTGATGGTGATGATGTCACTGTAGGACTTGCCGGAGTGGCTGATGCTGGGCATCACGTGAGCCATCCAACCGTTACCCATGGTCCACTCGTAGCGCATCCAGACGTTGCCCTGGAACTCTGGAGCGTAAGCCAGATCAAGGCCTTCCTGCACGTCGGTTGAGGGGGTCAGCGTATCGGTTATCTCTGTGTCGAGGAACGAGAAAGCCGCACCCATGGTCAGGTTGCCGGTCGGAGCCCAGGTGATATCGCCCTCTAAACCGGTGACTTCTGCATCGGCAGCGTTGTCCGAGAAGAACAGGTTCACGATGCTGGTATCAAAGATGGTGGTCTGTAGATCGGAGATATCCAGGAAGAACACCGAGCCGTTGAAGCGCAGGGTGTTGTCCAGCATGTCGAGCTTCCAACCCAACTCTATGTTGACCAACTCATCTGACATTACCTCGAATGGCACGGTGTAGTCGTTGGCTGCTTGGTATGCGCCGCCAGGACGGTTCAGCAGGCCAGTTCTGAAGCCCTCTGACCACGTGACGTACCATAAGTGGTCATCATTGGGCCGCCATGAGAGCGTGATTTTACCAATTACGCCGTCATCTTCAGCGACGTCAGGCGCGTAGATGCTGTTGACGATCCGCTGGTAGTTGGAGTCATCTTCTGAAGGCAAGTTGTTTGGTGTGTAGACCGGACTAGCTTCATAAGGGAAGAAGCCAGAGTAGGTCCAGCGAATGGACTGGTCGCCGTCGTAAAGGTCGTTAATGTTGGTGCCGAACTTGTTGTAGTCGGTCCCCGACATATTGTAGAAAGAGCCGTTTGCGCTACCCGCCAAGTCGACTTCGTACTCGAACCAGCGCAGGCCACCGGTAATCGACAAGCTATCGGTCAAATCAAAGGTGACTTCACCGAAGACGCCCATCCGGTCATCCGTACGGAGAATATCGTTCCGAAAGATTGTGTCTCTTGGATACGGACCCGCTCCCACTTTGTAGCCGCCTTGGCCATCGTAGGGATAATTGTAATTGGTCGGGAACCCGAAGCCTGTGCCGTTGTAGCCGCCACCCCACGAGTTGACAAATTTGTTGCCGGGGTAGGAGAAGTCGACCATCTCGGTCAGTTCCATCTCACTGAAGAAAGCACCTGCAGTAACACGGAAGCGCGCGTCTTGGTCTGTACTGAAGCGAATTTCATGACTGGTGAACTCGCTGTCTACTTTATTAGTGGTGTACAAGTTAGGTGCCTGACAGGTTCCCGAGG
>CAXEVD010000179.1:0-4594 GCA_963999395.1 uncultured Halieaceae bacterium | reverse complement strand
CCCACGGCGATTTATTTTTACTTCGGGTGCCCGAGGGTAAAGCCGCGATTGGCATTGACCAGGTTCGCGAGGCCACACACTTTCTGCAGCAAACAGCACTGTATGGCGCCGCCAAGTTGCTGTTGGTTCGCGATGCTGACCAGATGACGCTGGCGGCAGCTAACAGCCTACTCAAAACATTGGAAGAGCCGCCCGGTAATGCGTTAATCCTGCTCTCTAGTGCTGAGGCCTGGCGACTACCGCCCACCGTCAGATCACGCTGCCAATTGTTGCGTCTGCCGCGGGTTGGAAAAGATGCCGCGCTGGAGTGGTTGGCTTCAAAAGTGCAGGTCACCGCCGCAGACGCTAAGCACCTGCTGGACATGGCGCAGGGGCGAGTGGTCGCCGCGTGTTTGATGGCTAACTCAGAAAGCCTTGCCGCAAAAGAGGGGCTTGTTGCGAGCTTTCCGGCGCTTGGTCAGCAACAGGGCGGTCCGCCAGCGTCTTGGTCCGGGGTTGATGTGAGCGTGCTGCTATCGGAATTGCTCGCTTGGGTTGAGGGTCAGGTCCGCCAGATCGATACGGATTGTTCTCGTCATCGCGCGCAAAGCTGGCTATTGCTGCATCGGTGCGTGGCGGAACTGTCATCGAGGGTTAAGCAAGGCGCGACGCCTGGAAAGGACATTGTCATTGCAGAGCTCTTCCGCCTGTGCCGCAGCCGTGAGCACCCGGCTTTTGCTGACATTTGCGGGCGATTCTTATCGAACCTTGGCGGGGAAGGTATGGCCAGTTAAGGTGAAGCCATGAGCGATACCGATCAACAAGCGGTCCTGACACTGACCATTCAGGACAAAAGCGTTCTCTTCGGCGCTTATAAGTGTTTTCTCCAAAACGGCGGTCTGTTGGTGCCAACGACGAGACCGTATCGCCTATAGGATGAGGTTTTACTGTTGCTCACTCTGATGGATTAGCCGGAAAAACTGCCGGTAGCCGGTCGCGTTGTGTGGATCACTCCGGAGGGGGCCTAGGGCAACCGGCGGGCGGGTATCGGTAACGAGTTCTCAGATGAAGATGTCACCATCAACGCCAAAATTGAAAACTTTCTGGGAGGGCTCACTGGCCTCGGAGCGGGTTACCCACACGCTCTGATCTCCCGAAACACCGCGCAAAAAAGCGGGCCCCGAGGGGCCCGTAGTCATAGACTTTTAGGAGTGGTGCGCTCGCGGGCACATCAGCGAACACACAGTCCGGGCACTTGGGATACCCGGCGTCGTCAGGCTTCTTGAGGGGCACTGCGACTCATTCATTATGACTGAAGTGCTGAATTAATCCAGCGACGCCCCGGCATTTCTTAGATCAATGCGTCATATTACCTACTTTGCTCCTTCTATAATAAGTATTGGCGTCAAAATAATATCCTAAATTGCTGATATTATTAGAAATAATTAAGGCCATTATCTCTAGTCATTTCTCATTATGGAGTCGTTGTGCTGGCGGCCCAAAAGGCCGCTCCGGGCACCACGCTCGTGCCTGAAATCGTTGTAAACACAGGCCTTTTATGACAATATCGCGCGCCTCGTTGGTAGCCCTGTCACGGTCTTCCCTGCGTTTTGTGCGGAAGTGGCGGAATTGGTAGACGCGCTGGATTTAGGTTCCAGTGTCTTATGACGTGAGAGTTCAAGTCTCTCCTTCCGCACCATGTTCCCCCACATCACCGCCGGACGCCCCGTGTTGAACCGGATAGAGCGCCGCAGCGAACAAACGGTATTGCAACCCTTACAGCTTGCATTTTTCAGGAGCATAAACATGCGGGTCTCCGTAGAAACAACGTCTGGTTTAGAGCGCCGACTGACCGTCGGCGTGCCGGCTGATCGGGTGGACACCGCGGTCGACAAACGGCTTCAGGAAGCGGCCCGAAATGTGCGGCTGCCAGGATTCCGTCCGGGAAAGGTCCCCATGCGGGTCATGCAGCAGCGATTTGGCGCAGGTGTCAGGCAAGAGGTGCTGGGCGAGGTGATCAGCCAGTCCTTTCAGGAAGCGGTCATCTCGGAAAATCTCCGACCTGCAGGGCAGCCCAATATCGAGGCGCGCAAAATGGATGCGGGTCAGGACGTGGAATACACCGCCACCTTTGAGGTGTTTCCCACCGTCGAAGTCAATGCAATCGACGATCTGTCCATCGAGAAACCGGTTTCGGAAGTGACGGACGCGGATATCGACGACATTGTCGAAGTTTTCCGCAAGCAGCAGGGTAAATTGGTCACCGCTGAGCGCGCCGCGGTAGAAGGCGACACGGTGGTCATTGATTTTGAAGGTTTCCGCGATGGCGTGGCCTTTGACGGCGGTTCCGGTGAAGGCACCTCGCTGGAGTTAGGCTCTGGGCGGATGATCCCCGGATTTGAAGACGGCTTAATCGGCGCGAGCGCCGGCGAGGAAAAGGTATTGCAATTGACCTTCCCGGAGGATTATCAGTCAGAGGATCTCGCCGGTGCGGACGTGGAATTCAAGGTGCAGGTCAAGGAAGTGCAGGAATTGGAGTTGGCGCCGGTCGATGACTCGCTGTTTGCACAGTATGGCCTTGAAGACGGCACAGAGGAGAGTTTTCGTGCCGAGGTAAAGCAGAACATGGAGCGCGAGCTTCGCAATGCCATCGAGGCCTCGGTGAAGACGCAGGTCATGGATGCCATTGTCGCAGCACACGCTGAGCTGGAATTGCCCGCATCGTTGATCGCGCAAGAAGTGAATGCCATGCGGCAGCAAATGTTTCAGCAGTTTGGCGGCGCCGCGCCGCAGGACATGGACCTGGCATCAATACTGCCCGACGAAATGTTCGCTGATCAGGCGGAGCGCCGGGTGAAGCTGGGGCTGCTTGTCGCTGAAATGATCAGCCAGTTTGAGTTAACGGCGGAGCCCGCTAAGGTGCGCGAGGCGATTGAGGATATCGCGTCGACCTATCAGGATCCTGAGGAAGTGATCAATTGGTACTACTCGGAGAACGAGCAGTTGGCAGGTATCGAGTCACGTGTGCTGGAAGACGCGGTGGTAGAGCAGCTGCTGTCCACTGCCGCTATCGCAGAGGTGGAGTGCAGTTATCAGGATGCGCTGGCCAAGGCGCGACCAGCGACGCCGGCGGAATAGACAAGGAAAAGGAATGAGCATGGAACAGTCAGGTATCGATCAGGACCCACAGGCGCTCGGCTTGGTGCCGATGGTGATCGAGCAGACGTCGCGCGGGGAGCGATCCTTTGACATCTACTCGCGGCTCCTGAAAGAGCGGGTGATCTTTATCGTCGGTGCGATTGAGGATCACATGGCGAACCTGATCGTCGCGCAGCTTCTGTTCCTGGAATCCGAGAATCCCGACAAGGACGTGCATCTTTACATTAACAGCCCTGGCGGCTCGGTGACGGCGGGACTGTCGATTTACGACACGATGCGCTTCATCAAGCCGGATGTCAGCACGATGTGCATCGGCCAAGCCGCGTCCATGGGTGCCTTTTTGCTGAGTGGCGGCACCAAAGGCAAGCGCTACATCCTGCCAAATGCCCGTACCATGATCCACCAGCCCAGCGGGGGCGCTCAAGGGCAGGCGACAGATATAGAAATTCAGGCCAAGGAGATTTTGTTTCTCCGGGAGCGCCTCAATAGCCTTCTGGCTGATCACACGGGCCAAGCCATGGAAGTGATTGAGCGCGACACTGAGCGAGATCGCTTCATGAGCGCTGAGCAGAGCGTTGAATACGGCCTGGTCGATGAGGTCATCACCAGCCGTTAGGTGACTCGGGGCACGCACGCCCTGACTTGCAAAGTCCCCTGAAACGTATCAAGGTTAGAAGCAGGTAGCGGGAGCATCGGGACACCTCATGACGGACGACAACACCTCCGGCGATAACGGCAAACTGTTGTACTGTTCATTCTGCGGCAAGAGCCAGAATGAGGTGCGCAAGCTGATTGCGGGCCCGTCTGTGTTTATTTGCGATGAGTGTGTCGATCTTTGCAACGATATTATCCGCGAGGAAATTCAGGAGGCCGGCACCGAGGGCGATAATGCCAAGCTGCCCATCCCCGCGGAAATCAACGAGATCCTCAACCAGTATGTGATTGGTCAGCAGAAGGCCAAGCGTGTGCTCGCGGTCGCGGTCTACAACCACTACAAGCGGTTACGTAATGCCTCACCCGCATCGCGCGGCAGTGAGGATGTCGAACTCAGCAAGTCCAACATCCTACTGGTGGGTCCTACGGGTTCGGGCAAGACGTTGTTGGCCGAGACGCTGGCGCGGCTTTTGGACGTGCCCTTTACCATTGCCGATGCCACCACGCTGACTGAAGCGGGGTACGTCGGAGAGGACGTTGAAAATATCATCCAAAAACTGCTCCAGAAGTGCGATTACGACGTGGATCGCGCCCAGATGGGGATCGTGTATATCGATGAAATCGACAAAATTTCCAGGAAATCGGACAACCCGTCGATTACGCGGGATGTATCCGGCGAGGGCGTGCAGCAGGCGCTGCTCAAGCTGATTGAAGGCACGGTAGCGTCGGTGCCACCTCAGGGTGGACGCAAGCACCCGCAGCAGGAGTTTCTGCAGGTCGATACCAGCAATATCCTGTTCAT
>CAXEVD010000178.1:0-4595 GCA_963999395.1 uncultured Halieaceae bacterium | reverse complement strand
AGATTGAAGGCCACCCCGGCACGCCCGCCTCCTGCACCACGCCGTGCGCGGAAGGCATGTCGGTGCGCACTCAAACCCCGCGCCTCAACAAGCTTCGCAAGGGCGTGATGGAACTTTATATCTCCGACCATCCCCTCGACTGTCTCACCTGCCCCGCCAATGGTGACTGCGAACTCCAAGATATGGCGGGTGCCGTGGGCCTCAGAGATGTGCGCTACGGCATGGAAGGGGAAAACCACCTGCACAAAAGCAAAGACGAATCGAATCCCTATTTCACTTTTGATGCCAGCAAGTGCATCGTGTGCAGCCGCTGCGTGCGCGCCTGTTCGGAAGTGCAGGGCACCTTCGCGCTGACCATCGCCGGCCGTGGCTTTGGCTCGCAGGTGTCACCGAGTGAGCAACAGCCCTTCCTCGACAGCGAATGTGTCTCCTGCGGCGCCTGTGTACAAGCCTGCCCAACGGCCACGCTACAAGAGAAGAGCGTGATCGATCTCGGCGTGCCGAGCCGCAAAGTCAAAACTACCTGTGCTTACTGTGGCGTGGGTTGTTCATTTACCGCCGAACTGCGTGGTGACGAAGTTGTGCGCATGGTGCCCGATAAGCAGGGCGGGGCGAATGAGGGTCACTCCTGTGTGAAGGGTCGCTTTGCCTGGGGCTATGCCCAGCATCAGGATCGCGTGACCACGCCTTTGGTTCGCGACAGCATTGAAGATGAGTGGCGCCCGGTAGAGTGGGACGAGGCGATCAACTTTGCTGCCGATAAACTAAACGCGATCAAGTCCCAGCACGGCGTGGATGCGATTGGCGGCATCACCTCGTCGCGCTGCACCAACGAAGAAGTCTACGTGGTGCAGAAGATGGTCCGCGCTGCGTTTGGTACCAACAACATCGATACCTGCGCACGGGTGTGCCACTCGCCCACGGGGTACGGACTCAAGCAGACTTTCGGTACCAGTGCCGGTACGCAAGATTTCGCGTCAGTCGAGCAGTCCGACGCCATCATGGTGATCGGCGCCAACCCGACCGATGCCCACCCCGTGTTCGGCTCGCGCATGAAGCGCCGGCTGCGCGAGGGTGCAGATTTGATCGTGATCGACCCGCGTTCGATCGATCTGGTGCGCTCGCCGCACATTCAAGCGGAGCATCACCTGCAGCTTACGCCTGGCACCAACGTGGCGGTACTCAATGCGATTTCTCACGTGGTGGCCACCGAAGGGCTCATGGACGATGACTTTGTCTATGAGCGCTGCAACAAGACCTCTTTCAAAGCCTGGCTGGACTTCATCAGCCTGCCCGAGAACAGCCCCGAGGCGCTCGCCGAGATTACGGGCGTCGAGGCCGAGCCATTGCGAGCTGCGGCGCGGGTCTATGCCACCGCCGGCAACGGCGCGATTTATTACGGCCTCGGTGTGACCGAGCACTCTCAGGGTTCGACCATGGTGATGGCCATGGCCAACCTGGCGATGGCAACAGGCAATATCGGACGTCTTGGAGTGGGGGTGAACCCGCTCCGCGGCCAGAACAACGTGCAGGGCTCCTGCGACATGGGCTCCTTCCCCCACGAGTTTGTGGGCTACCGCCATGTCTCCGATAACACCGTGCGCGAGCAGTTCTCAAGCGTGTGGGGCGTGGCGCTTCGCGAAGACCCCGGCATGCGCATCCCGAACATGCTCGACTCTGCGGTGGCCGGTGAGTTCAAAGGTATCTACATTCAGGGCGAGGACATCGCCCAGTCAGACCCCAACACCAACCACGTGGCCGAGGCGCTGCGGGCCATGGAATGCGTGATCGTGCAGGACCTGTTCTTAAACGAGACCTCGCACTTTGCGCATGTATTCCTGCCGGGCACCTCGTTCCTAGAGAAAGACGGCACATTCACTAACGCCGAGCGTCGCATCAATCGGGTGCGCCCGGTGATGACTTCGCGCACTGGTCTCTCTGAGTGGGAAGCGACCTGCGCCCTGAGTGAGGCCATGGGTTACCCCATGCCTTATGAGAGCGCGTCCGAGATCATGGACGAGATTGCCGAGTTGACGCCGACCTTTGCCGGCGTGTCCTTTGATTTACTCGATAAGCTGGGCAGCGTGCAGTGGCCCTGCAACGAGCAGGCGCCTGAGGGCACGCCGATCATGCACAAGGATGCTTTTGTGCGCGGCGAGGGGCAGTTTATGACCACGCCTTATGTACCGACCGATGAGCGCTCGACCCGCAAGTTCCCGTTGCTGCTCACCACTGGCCGTATTTTGAGTCAGTACAACGTGGGCGCGCAGACCCGCCGCACCGACAACGTGGTCTGGCACGCCGAAGACGTGCTCGATATTCACGAGGCCGATGCCGAGGCGCGCGGCGTGAAGGATGGCGACTGGATCGAGATCGCCAGCCGGGCAGGGCAGACCCGCATGCGGGCGCGTATCAGCGACGATATTCCGGCAGGCGTGGTGTACACCACCTTCCATCACCCCGTGAGTGGCACCAACGTGATCACCACCGATAACTCCGACTGGGCCACGAACTGCCCCGAGTACAAGGTGACGGCGGTAGAGATCCGACCTAGCTCGGAGCAGCGTGCATGAGCACCTCGGGTGACCATAAAGAGCAGCACCTGATCAAGATGGCGAATCAGATCGCGAGCAGCATCCCGACCCGGGACGATATCCCCGGCCAGATCAGCGCCCATATGCGTCAGTTCTGGACGACTGAAATGCTGAAAACCCTGCGCGAGATTGCCGCCAAGACGCCCGATATTCTCAGTGAGGACGTCCACAGCGCCCTGCAATCCCTGTAGTCCGGGACGGGCAGTAAGTGTGACGCTTTTGGTCATCCGGGTGTCGGATTTGAAACAGCGTTTTTGACGCGAAAAGCGCCAAATGCGCACCATAAAAAAGCCCTGTCAGGGACCCTCTGAGCAGGCCTAAATTGTCAAACACAATGGGTGTTTCCAGCGCCTTCAGGCCAGAGAATGCACCCATCACCGGTACGGAGTGCAGGAGACTCGTATGGCAGCGTTACCCGAAAAAGCGCGTGTGGTGATTATTGGTCAGGGCGGCATCGTGGGCGCCTCGGTAGCGCACCATTTGGTGCAAAACGGCTGGGACGACATCGTTGGCCTAGAGAAATCGGCCATCCCCACCGACATCGGCTCGACTTCGCACGCTTCTGACTTCTGCTACATGACCAGCCACGACAAGCTGAACGTGTTCACCAGTACCTACAGCCGCGAGTTCTACAAGTCCCGCGGCAACTTCATCGAGATTGGCGGCATGGAAGTCGCGCGCAAGGGCGACGACGCCCAGGTGCAGGAGCTGCTGCGCAAGGTCGCATCAGGTAAAGCTTTCGGAACCAACGCCCGCATGATCACGGCGGCTGAAGCCAAAGAGCGTTTCCCGCTCCTCGAAGAAGACACCATCGAGTGCGCGATGTGGGACCCGGATGCGGGTCTGGTGACGCCGCGCTCACAAAAAGTGGCCGGCGACCTCGTTGATGAGGCCGTGGCGGCGGGCAAGCTGCAGGCCTTCGCCTACACCCCCGCAGAAGAAATCATTGTTGAAAACGGCCGCGCCGTCGGTGTGAAAACCGCGAAGGGCACCATCATGGCCGACCACGTGGTGCTCTGTGTGGGTATCTGGGGTTCGCTGGTATCCGAGACAGCCAACGTCAAACTGCCGTTGATGCCGGTTGAGCACCCGCTGCTGTTCTTTGGACCTTGGGATGCGCTGGAAGGCACGGGAGAAGATATCGTTTACCCCTTGTTCCGCGATCAGGGTAACTCGGCCTACGTGCGCGACACCGGTGACCCGACCACTCCTGAGGGCGGTCTGCTCGAGTGGGGTTATTACGAGCCCTTTGAGCCGCGACTGGTTGAGGCAACAGCCATTATGGAGCCCGAGGATGCGCGCATGTCTCCCTCCATGAATGATCTGACACTCGATCAGGTGATGGAAGCTTACGAGCGCTCTGTAGAGCTCACGCCGGTATTGGCTGAGTTACCCTGGGAAGAGCGCCGCTCATTCAACGGTCTGCTGTCTGTGACCACTGACGGTGGTTCGATCATTGGTGAGTCGCCGCAGGTCAAAGACCTTTGGCTCTGTGAGGCGGTTTGGGTGAAGGACGGCCCTGGCGCCGGCAAGCTCTTGGCCGATTGGATGACCAATGGCCGGACCGAGATGGATCCGCACAGTATTGACCCTGCGCGGCACTATCCGATTCAGTTGAACGACGAGTTCATCCGCAATCGCAGCTACGAAATTGCGCAGAAGATCTACACCCCGGCGGTGCACCCCCGCGAGCCCTACGCCACGTCGCGCCAGCTCCGCGTGAGCCCCTTTTATGAGCGTGAAGTCGCACTGGGTGGCGCAGACACATCTGTGCGCACCCAAATCGTTCCGGCCGTTCGCTGGATTCGCATTGACGCCGACCCCGGCTACCCCATTGATGCTGCCCGTGTCATGGATGACCCCGTGTGGCGCGGCTTTGTCGAACAGTTCCGTCCCGACGGAAAGATGTCCGCCCAGCGTTCCTCACGACTCTTCAATGACGCCCTTGAGAACCGCCTGTACCGTGTTGAAATCCACCGCGGCGGCATCGCCACAAGCAGT
>CAXEVD010000177.1:0-4605 GCA_963999395.1 uncultured Halieaceae bacterium | reverse complement strand
AGCAAGCGCTAATACCCTCGGCAAGGCACTTTTGCTAAGCTCGCGCTCCCATTGAGCGCGGAGCGCGGTATGCCGTCGTCTAGAACCAAGAAAACAACCAGTAAAACCACTCGATCGACTACGGACAAAAAGCTGCGTCATTTCCGCGGCGTGGTCATGCCCTATGCCGGGCACAAAAGTATTCGAGCAGTGCGACGAGCAGGCCATGAGCCAAGCATTCACGGCACCAAGCTTTGGAAATCCAGCTGCCTGATCATCGATTACCTGAAGAAGCATCCTCCCAAGCGCCGCAAACGCGTGCTGGACGCGGGTTGCGGCTGGGGTATTACCGGGATCTGGTGCGCCAAGGAATGGGGGTCAAAGGTGGTTTCAATGGATGCCGACCCAGCTGTATTTCCCTACCTGGATGCTGTAGCGGAACTTAACGGCGTTGCGACCGAGAGCTGGGTGCAGCGCTTCGAGAAGGTCCGCAAGAAAGATCTTGAGAAGGTGGATATTCTGTTCGGAGGCGATATTTGTTTCTGGGATGAGCTGGTCGACCCCGTGGCTAAAATGATCGATCGCGCCATTGACGCGGGCGTCGGTACGATTGTGATTGGCGATCCCGAGCGGCCCACATTCCATGAAATGGCCGACAAAGTGACCGAAAAACACGGCGGCGATGTGTTGGGCTGGCGGCTCTCAGGCAGCGTTAAGGCGACGGGTGCGCTATTGGTGATTCACAACGACTGATCAGTCGATGTAGGCGAGCTCCATTTTCAACTCTCGCTCCACCGGTTCAGAACACGCCATAAATGCTGGCCGGTAAACCATACTGCGCATCGCACGTCTGACCCGTCCCGGCGGGTCAGCATCGGCGCCGGCCGCGGGCAAACTGAAATTCATATCGACTGGCTTCCCCCTATCGCTCACGGTCAGTGACACGTCAAGCGGTATGGTCGGCTCCTGAAACGCCCGGTTAAAGGCCAGCTTTGGGTATTCCGGCAGGGGCGCAGCGAGGGCAAATCTGGAAGGCGAAAGCTTACAGGCCCGTCGATACAGTGACGTCGCCTCATCCCGTTTGCGATAAAACCAGTGCCAATCTGCCAGAGCCGATAGCGCGTCCGGGCTGTCAGGATTAACTTCAAGCAACCGCTCAAAAACCGTCTTCCCCTTGCTAAACAAGCGACGCTGAAGGGCTTCCAGTCGTGGCTCCCGATCGAGAGACTGCCACTCCGGATCGGAGAAGTTCCGCTCGAACCGGGGGTCGTCTACAAACACATCGAGCTTGTGCTCCAAAAGATAGTAAAACCGACCCAAACTGAAGGTGAACGGCTCACACCAGGCAAGATTGACCGACGCGTCAGCGCACACCGCCTCGGCCATCGACTCGAAGCGGGTGTGTAGCGACAATAATTCGCGACTCCGACCCTCCCAAGAGACCCCCATTAACGCATCGAGGGACACATCGAAAAACTCCACAGCTGCGCGCAACTCCCCCTCTTCAAAAGGCGGAAGTCCCGAGCCCAGTAACCGGAACTGATAGGCCGCGCGGGCCTCGAAACCCTCGCGATCGCCCGTGAGCAGATAAAGATCCAACAGGCCGCGCAAAATCGGCAACTGCTGATCACCGTACAAGCCATTATTGACTCTGGCGTTATGCAGTGCAGCGTCGTAAAGAGACGCCGCTAAACTGACATCACCCGCCTCCATCGCCAGTTGGGCGACCTGCACAAATTCTGCCGCCAGTGAAGGGTGATAGGGCCCAAGACGCCGCTCTGTCTCCTCGAGCCTGACCTGCGCCTGATCGACATTCGCCAGCTCGGAAGCCTCTCGCACGGCATTAAAGCCCGGTACCGTCTCGGCACCCCGGTACTGGACGGGCAAGCCAAAGGGAACGGGCGTATCGGCGCTGGCCACACAGACGTGGAGACAGATCAGCACAAATAGTGGTGCTAGAGGATTTAGCGAGAGTCGCGCGGGCATCGGGGCTGAATATAGCGCAAAAAAAACCCGCCTCGGAGAGGCGGGCAGAGGCTGTATCGGACTCTGGATAACACCGGGTAAAAGGGAAAACCCGGCACAACGTGTTCAGAACCTGTTATGTAGTGTCCAATAGGGTTAACATGACTACCAATGTATTTTTTTAATCACACCCAGTCGCCAGCGTTATAAGGGTAAGCCTTGAACCTCAATCGTCTCGCAAGAATTGACCTCAACTTATTGGTCGCCCTGCATATTTTGCTCGAAGAGGGCAGCGTCTCACGGGCAGCTGATCGGCTCTCTATTACCCAGCCGGCGATGTCAAAAACACTGGGAAGACTGCGGGAAACCTTCGATGACCCACTGTTTGTGCGCAGTAAGCGCGGCATCCAGCCCACGCCCCGAGCGCTCGGGCTGGCAGGGGAACTGAAAAGCCTGCTCGCACAGGTGGATGGACTGTTGGATGCGGGGGAATTCACTCCGGCCGGTTACCGAGGTGAGATCACGCTCGCTATTTCTGAATACGTCGGCTTTACGCTATTACCCCCGCTCTCTGCCCGACTGCAATCCAGCGCGCCGCGGTTGCGGTTGCGCACCATTACGCGCGCCGAGCGACAGCTCGATCAGCTGGCGAGTGGCGAACTGGATTTCGCAATACAAATTCAGCGGGAAGAATACACGCCCGAGTACTCCGTATCGCCATTGGCAGCCTCCCCTCTTGCGATTTTTGTCCGGCAGGACCACCCGCTCGTTGCCCAGACCCTCACTGCCGACTTGATGCGGCAGTATCCGCAGGTAGCGCTCTATGTTGCGGACCGGGAAGAGTTGATCGGCGGTCAGGTGCTAGCAAGGGGATTGTTTGAGAGCGACCGCGGCATTCTCGAAACATCACACCTGTTGACAGCATTTGAAATCCTGAGAGAAACGGACTACCTCCTGATATGCCCGGCGTATCTGGCTCGCAACGAGGGCGCAACGCGCGATATCGTGGCACTGACCCTACCCGTCGAGATGACATTCAGCGTGCAGTATTCGCTCATTGCACACCGGCGGACCGAGCACTCGCCCATTCATCAATGGCTGTGGCAGGAAATTATCGATACGGTGCAATCCATGCGCTTTCGCACTGTTCATCGCGGATAGGTCACCGCAAACAGATTACCGCGGGGATCTTTTCGGAGCGCGCCATTGGGAACTATCGATTACCGGATTCCCGGCGAGGATAATCGGAGGCTTCAGAACTCTCCTTATAGCATTTGTGCCATACTTCGCACCCCAGCGACGCCCTACCCCTGTTAATGACTCAGAACAGCCGCCGAGAAATCCCCCAGTTCAACACGCCTATTGTTGAGACGCACTGCCACCTGGATTATTTGGACTCTCAGGCATTGTCAGAGACGCTGGATGATGCCTTTCGAGTCGGCATTGAGCGGATCGTGACGATTTCCGTCTCGGCAGACAATCTGGATCAGGTACGCGACCTGGCTAAGGGACACCCATCCATTTGGTGTACGCAAGGCATTCACCCCCACGAAGCTGAAAGCTGGTGCCCCGCGCTGGCTAAGCGGGTCGAGATCGGCGCCGGAGATGGGCGCGTCGTGGCCATTGGCGAAATCGGACTCGATTACTACTACGACCACGCTGACCGAGACACACAAAAAACAGCATTTGATGAGCAACTGGCGCTTGCTGCCGAGCTGTCGCTCCCTGTGGTGATTCATACCCGCGAGGCGGACGACGATACCCGCGCGATTCTGGCAAATCACAGCAATTCACTTAAGCGCAAAGGGGTCATCCACAGCTTCACCAGCTCCCTGTCATTGGCCGAATTCTGCCTTGGCGAGGGATTCATGCTGGGCTTCAATGGCATCACCACATTTCGCAATGCCGACAACGTCAGAGCCGTGGTCGACGCCACCCCGGTGGAGCGCATTGTGCTGGAGACCGACGCACCCTATCTGACGCCGGTCCCCTATCGCGGGCGACCCAACGCGCCCTGCTACCTCCCCTTCATTGCCGAGACGCTCGCGGAGATCAAATCACTCCCGACGGAAGCATTGCTCGAGCACGCCCGCGCCAATAGCTACAGACTGTTTTTCTAATTCATGACCGATCATTTCTTACCTGGCCAGCGATGGGTCAGTCACGCGGACAGTACTTTGGGCTTGGGGATCGTGACCCACGCCGATGAACGACGCGTCACCCTGCATTTCCCAGCCGTAGAAGAAGAGCGGGTGTATGCGACCGATCGCGCCCCCCTGACCCGCCTACTGCTTAAACCCGGTGACCAGCTGACTCGCATGGACGGCAGTGTGCTGACCGTTACCGCACTTCAGGAACAAGGCGGGGTGATCACTTATGAAGCAGAGGCAGCATCGGGTGACCATCACTCGGTCGTAGAGACGGAGCTTGATGCCCACATCGAGCTCAATACGCCGATCGAGCGACTGCTGAATAATCAGCTGGGCAAGCCTCGCGACTTTGACCTGAGAGCGACCACTTTGGAGCACGCCGCCGCCGGGGAAGGCTTTGGGCTCGCAGGCTTGCTAGGGCCACGAACCGCCCTGCTCTCGCACCAACTGTATGTTGCAGCCAGCGTAGGGAAACGCTTCGCGCCACGCGTATTACTTGCTGATGAGGTGG
>CAXEVD010000176.1:0-4607 GCA_963999395.1 uncultured Halieaceae bacterium | reverse complement strand
CCATAGTGAATGCCATCCACAAACATACCCACCGATTGCTCAAACGACTGGTTGGCACCAATCGAAATGCCGCGCATGGTGATGATGGTGTTTACTGCGTTCTCAGAGACCGAGAAGTTCGGTACGTAAGCACCCAACTCGCTGAAACTACGAATAGACGCATTTTCGATCTGCTCGCCACTGATCGCGGTTACTGAAATTGGCACGTCTTGCAGACTTTCGGTCCGCTTCTGCGCTGTTACGACGACCTCTTCGAGTGCCTGACCAAAAGCTGTCACCGACAGACTGGCCACCGCAGCACTCAAAGCTACTTTCGCAAATGTTTTAAGCATTATTGTGGACTCCCATGGATAGGTTCTGATTCGTTGTTTTTTATTAGAAAAATGCACGCATGTGGTGTTACGCGCACTCTACCTACTTTTACTGACGCGATAGTGCCACAGCCGGGGGGAAACACAAGCTTCAAGCACCATGGCACAGGCCGAAAAATACCGGGCTCTCGGGGCAAAGCTAAGCTGGATTTCCGGGGTCCGCAATCAAAGCCCAGCACCCGCATTCGCGGTAAGCGCGTCCGCGATCCGCTTTATATTGGCATAATTAATGTCAATAAGTATAGACTATTCAGAAATTAAGACGTCAGTCGAGATAAAAAGGGTCCTGAGATGAAGAGATTGCTGGTTGTTCTAGGTTGCGGGTTGATTCTTCTCGGCTTGGGCTACTCCCAGCGGGCAACGATTGCCGAACGCCTCCTTGCGGCTGCTCTCCCAGAACAGATGAGCACGAATCAAGTGGAGGTGCTACAAGATGGCCTGCACGTCGCGCTTTGCGGTGCGGGCGGTCCGATGCCATCACCCCGCTCCTCGGGCCCTTGCGTGGTGGTGGTTGCAGGAGACCAATTATTCCTTGTTGATGTCGGCTCCAATGGTCCGCGTAATTTCGCGCGGCTGGGCTACCCCCTCGGTGGCATAGACGCCGTATTTCTCACCCACTTTCACTCTGATCACATAGACGGGCTTGGTGAGCTGGCTACCCTACGCTGGGCCACGGGCGATGACCTGACGCCCCTGACTGTATACGGCCCCGAAGGCGTCGAAGGCGTCATCGCCGGCTTTAACGCTGCTTATACCGCCGACTTCGGCTATCGGCACGCTCATCACGGAGATCTTGTCGCACCGCTCTCGGCTGCGGGCTTAAGCGCCGTGCCTTTCGCGACCCCCCTAGATGGCGAGCTCACCACTGTCTTTAGCGAAGGTGGGTTAACGGTGGAGGCATTGCGAGTCGATCACGCCCCCGTCTCGCCCGCGGTGGGTTATCGCTTTACTTATGGGCGACGAACCCTGCTCATCAGCGGCGATACCGCTCAATCCGACAATATCAGACGCTTCGCAGAGGGCATTGACCTGTTGGTCCATGAGGCGCTCTCGCCTGAAATCATTGGCATGATGGAAGATACCGCCAAAAGTCTGGGTAACGAGATTATGGCCAAGGTCATGTTTGACGTGCCCGATTATCACGCCAGCCCGCGGGAGGCCGCAGAGACCGCACGGGACGCTGGCGTCGGTCACTTGCTCTACTACCACGTGGTGCCGCCCATCATTGTGCCGGGACAAGAGGCACTGTGGCTTAATGGCGCGGGGGAGATCTTCCCAGACTACACAGTGGGGTACGACGGGGTGTCGTTCAGCCTGCCCGCCAACTCATCGGAGATAATTCAGACCCGCAAGGGCATGTAGGGTAGGTGCAAAGCGCTGCTGCATCAGTTCGGAACTGATACCCATTCATCGCCCTCTTCGAAGGGCAACGCCAAGTGTTTATCAATCGTAACCGGAGCCTCGAGCTCTGGCTCATAGAGCGCGGGCCGGCTCTCGGCAGCATGCGCATCGAGTAAGGCCATCAGCTCTGAGACCTTATCGGGGCGCAACTTAGCGAGATTAACCTGCTCAGTGGGGTCCTCGGCGAGATTAAACAGCCATTGCATCTCGGGGCGTGCGGCAATCTGTAACTTCCAATCACCGTGACGAACAATGCGGTTGTGTCCCGATGACCAGAACAGGGTCTGCCGCGGCCACATAGCGTCGGCGAGCGCACCCTCAGTGATCAGCGGCAACAAGTTCTCGCCGTCAATCTCACGATCTTGAGGCAGAGCTTGCTCGGCTGCGGCCAGCAGCGTCGGCATGACATCAATGTGTCCGACCGGCGTGTCGATGGCCTGCCCAGCGGCTACTCTCTCGGGCCATTTCACAAACAGGGGCACGCGGATACCTCCCTCAAAGTAAGTAATCTTCCAACCGCGATACGGGGCATTTACATCGGCGAGACCGACGTAACCGGCGCCACCGTTATCACTGGTGAATACCACAATGGTGTTGTCGGCCAAGCCCTCCTCTTCCAGCGCGGCCATCACCCTGCCCACGCTGCGGTCCAATGCGCGGGTCATTGCGGCGTAAACCCGCAAACGATGTGGCTGAATATCCCCCACCGCCTCATAATCGGCGCGGGTCGCCTGCAGGGGCGTGTGAATACCCCAATGCGCGAGGTAGAGGAAAAACGGCCGGTTGCGATTGGCATTAATGACCTTGATCGACTCATCGGTCCAGTAGTCGGTGAGGTAACCACCTGGTTCAAACAAATCGATTGTTCCGCTGTTGTAGGAATTGGCGTAGGTGAGGGCGGACCACAAAAACTGATCAATCGGATCAAAGTCGAGTTTGGCGTTCACTACGTCAGAATGATCCTCGGGCAGGTACAAGCCGCTCGCCATCAGCAGACTTTCATCAAAACCCTGTTCGTGGGCCGCCATGCCGTTCTCGCGTCCGAGGTGCCACTTGCCGATGTGCACGGTGTGGTAACCGCGCGCTTTGAGCGATTCAGCAAGGGTGATTTCCCCAGGCGGCAGCCCTTGAAGGTCATACGGCGGCTTAGTGGCCGCCGCCTCGGGGTCATACACAGTGTCGGGCGATGCTCGATCCATATCCGCAGCGACAATGGACACCGCTCGACCCATGGAAGGCGGCATGGGCGTATAAGCAAAGCCAGTTCGGCTGGGATATCTGCCCGTCATCAGCATGGCTCTGGAGGGCGCACATGTTGAGGCGCCCGAGTAGGACTGGGTGAACACTGCACCCTGCGCCGCGAGCGCATCGATATGGGGCGTCTGCAAACGTCCGTCCGCTACGCCGCCACCAAAGGTCGAAATATCGTTGTAGCCGAGGTCGTCGGCCATGATCACCACAATATTGGGGGGTCGTTCAGCCGGCGCCTTACTCACGGCAGCAGGGCCTTGTTGCCAGACGATGTCGCGGGGTGGGCCTATCTGGGTCGTCGCCAAGGCGGTGCGCACCTTGATCGCCGTCAGGACCGCGGCGCTTGGGTACAGATAGGCCCCGCCGGCCCCCACTGCCATTATTGCGACCAATAAAATGAAAATCTTACGCATAGCACCTCGCCACTCTGGCCAACGCACCCCGCCGGTCATCTATTGGCATTTATACTGCCAATAGATGGGAGATGCAATTACAAGGCCGCTGTGATCAGGTGGCGCGCGCTGCCAGGGCATCGCGCAAGGTGTGGGCGACGAGCCACAGCCGGTCTTGACCCCAGGTAGAAAGGAGCGGCTCACCCGCCGGGTCCAGCAGCCGGAAACTCGGCACACCCCACAACCCAGCCTCATACATTGTCTGGCGGTTGTCCTCGAGCAGAGCTTCCCAGGTCTCGTCCTCGCGGTGTGGCTGCGCCGCCGACCAGTCAAGGCCCGCGGCCTCGACCACCTTGCGTAAGCCACGATCATTGTTGGTATTCACGCCCAGCACGAAGGCATGACGCAGAAAGCTGGAGCAGAGGTCAACGCCTTTACCCTGAGACTCAGCCCATGGATACAGCGCATAGCATCGGCGAGCGGGGTCGCCGATCGGGTCGTAGAAATTGCCGTAGGGCACGTCGGCGGCGCGCGCCTCCCGAGCCGCATCCGTAAAGATGTACATGCCTTTTTCGCGGGTGGCGGGCACACCGCGCATCACCATGGGCAGCACGGGGCGCAGACTCAGTGTCACACCCGCAGCTTTGGCAAAGGCCACGGCGCGATCGAAAATGACCGCAGTGTAGGGACTGCGCAAAGAAGCATACAACTCCAACGTGAATTGCCCCGTATCACGTTGCCCAGCGAGATCCTCACTGGGCCGGGGCGCGATCAGCGGTGCACCGGGCTGCGTATCTGCGCCTAGCGCCGCGAGCCGCGCCTCAAGGTGATAGAGGCGGTCGACACCCCAGTACCACTCACCCCCGTAATAAAACATCGCTCCGGAATAGTGTTTAAGCTCGCGCCGTTTCGCGGTCCCCGCCTCAATCGCGGCGGTCGTTGCTTCAGGTGACGCGGTGCCAAGCTCTGCCGCTAACTGCGCCAGGCGATCTGCATCATCACGCCACAGTGCGTCACTCACACTCACAGCCGCCTTGGGGAAATCTGAATGGGACTGCGCGGCAAGAACCTGCGATGCCGTCTCGACCAGCCCCGCCGCGGGCGCCTCGAGCCCCCCGGGGACGCCTCCCCTCGGGGGGCCGCCGCCGCCGGCAGGGCGGGCGGCGGCGCCACGCCGCCGGTCCGCATCATC
>CAXEVD010000175.1:0-4628 GCA_963999395.1 uncultured Halieaceae bacterium | reverse complement strand
TGGTTCTCAGGACCCAGCGCTGCCCAGATATCGGCCACGCCCTGCCAGAAATGATCGGGATCGATGCCCGTGCCGGGGCCGATCTCGTCGACCAATAATGCGTGTAGCGCCTCGTCGATCTGAAGGTCGGCACACTGGATTCGATTGGACATGATGCAGTTCCTGCTGTCGGTCGGTGCTCATGAGCGCGTTTGTCGGCGCGCGCTCTGTACGACGGGGTGTGAGGGTGCCACTCTACTCAGTCACCACTATTGATGACAGTGATCCAAGCGATAGACAGTATTCGCAGAGTTTATGGCTACCCGGCGACATCGCCCGGCAATGATCGGGCGATGCCGGTGATGAACTGCCTGATCCAACGGTGGGGCGCATTGTTATGGAGCAGGGGGCTCCAAGCCATTTTGAGTTCCAGCGGCGGGATGAGAAAAGGCGCTTCCCGAATGACCACACGTGGGTGATCCTGCTTGAGGTGTGTTGCGCGCGTTGGCAACGTCACGATCAGGTCGTTCTGCTCAGCCAAAGTCATCGCTGCCTGATAATGTCGGGTAAAAACACGTATCTGCCGCTTTTCACCTTGCTCTGCGAGCGCGGCATCGACCCAACCGAGTCGCTGCACGTCACCCGGGTCTACGCCCACTCCAACCCCCATGCCGGTTTTGCTCACCCAAATGTGATCAGCGCTCAGGTAGCTTTTGAGCGAGAAGCCCTCAAGGATCGGATTGTCGGCACTCATCAGACAGGAGAAGCTGTCCTCCCAGAGGGTGATCTGATGAAAGGATTGCGGCATCTGGTCAAAGCGGTTGATGACCAGGTCGACCTTGCCGCGCTCCACATCCAGAAAGCTCACATCCGAGGGGTTCATGATGTCGAGGGTGATACCGGGGGCGTGTTCGCGGAGTTGTGTGAGCACCGCAGGAAAGAGTGTGGACTCGGCATAGTCGCTGGCCATGATGCGCACCACCATCTGCGCCTCGCCCGGCTCGAACTCAGTGGCGGGCTGCATGGCGCGATCGACGCCTAAAAGAATTTCCTTGACCAGCGGTTCAAGCTCCAGCGCGCGTTCGGTGGGAGTCATGCCCTCGGAGGTGCGCACCAGGAGCGGGTCGTCAAACAGCGCGCGCAGCCTCCGAAGCCCGTTACTCATAGCAGGCTGCGACAGTCCCAGTTGGTTCGCGGCCTGGGTCACATTGCGCTCGCGCAGCAACACTTCCAGATAAACCAGCAGATTGAGATCAATTTGATTGAGGTTTTTCATATAATACGTGGTAGGCGTGCCCGCCTTTATTCATGCGATGAATTATAACTCTTTGGCCATATTTTTGCCGTATGGCTCTGGCGTGGCAAAAATGTGCGGCACTTTAGTTGGATAGTGCAATCGAACACGCGCTCCGATGCGAGTGCCTAATGAGGAAGACACGATGTATACGGCCCCCACGGATGACATGCAGTTTCTGATCGACGACGTGCTCGACGTCGGGACTGTGTTGGGCGAGCTCCCGCATTACGCTGATTTGGGTTTGGGCAATGACTTGACCACTGCGCTCCTCGATGAGGCCGCCAAGTTTGCGTCCGATGTGGTCTCGCCGCTGCGGCGGGTCGGTGATGCCCATCCGGCGCGCTGCAGTGACAGCGTGGTCACGATTCCACCAGGCTATGGTGACGCGATTCAACAACTGGGCGCCGGCGGCTGGGTAGGTATCTCGGCGCCGCAAGACCAGGGTGGGCAGGGCCTGCCTGAGCTGTTTGGGACCGCTGCCTGTGAGATGTGGAACAGTGCCGACATGGCGTTTGCGCTCGAGCCTTTCTTGAGCGCCGGCGCTGCGCTGGCAATTTCTGCCCACGCGAATGAGGCGCTGCAATCCACCTACCTCGAAAAAATCTACTCGGGCGAGTGGTCTGGCACCATGAACCTTACGGAATCCGGAGCCGGATCCGATCTGGGTCCCATGAAGACCCGCGCCGAGCGCGAGGGTGATCACTACCGCATTTATGGTCAGAAGATTTACATTACCTGGGGTGACCACGACGCTACCGACAACATCATCCACCTCGTCTTGGCGCGTCTGCCCGATGCGCCCGAAGGCAGCCGCGGCATATCGCTGTTTCTGGTACCCAAGTTCATGGTGAATGAGGACGGCTCACTCGGCGAGCGGAACGACGCCTACCCGGTCTCCGTTGAGCACAAGCTGGGTATCCACGGAAGTCCCACCTGTGTCATGGCCTACGGCGACAACGGCGGTGCAATTGGTTACCTGGTGGGCGAGGAGAATCAGGGGCTGGCCTGCATGTTCACCATGATGAACGAGGCGCGCCTTAAGGTGGGCCTGCAGGGTCTCGGCGCTTCCGAGGGCGCCTACCAAAAGGCAGTGGCCTACGCCCGGGAGCGGGTTCAGGGCGGGGTGCCGATTATAGAACACGCCGATGTGAAGCGCATGCTCCTGACCATGCGCGCGCTGAATGAAGCCATGCGCGCGCTGGCGTATTCTGAGGCGGTGACGATGGACCTTGCCCACGCCGGTCCCGAGGAGACCCGCGAGGCGAGTCAGCGCCGTATTGACCTGATGATCCCGGTGATCAAGGGCTGGCTCACCGAACTGGGGATGGAGGTGACTTCTCTGGGTGTTCAGGTGCACGGCGGCATGGGCTACGTCGAGGAAACCGGTGCGGCTCAGTATTTACGCGACGTGCGCATTACACCGATCTACGAGGGCACCAATGGCATTCAGGCCGCAGACTTGCTGAATCGCAAGCTTGGTCGCGATGGTGGCGCCACCATGGAGGCCATGCAGGCCGAGATTCGTGAGGTCGCCGCCACGCTGCAAGGTAACAGTGACGCGCGGCTCCACACTATCGGGGCGCGTCTTGCGGAATCTCTGGCTGACCATGTGGAGACGACGCAACGGCTGCTCGCCACATTGGGGGATGACCGCTTTACCGCATTGGGTGGCTCCTTTGATTACATGATGCAAACCGGTTACCTGTTCGGCGGCTGGCAGCTGGCGCGAGGTGCGCTGGTGGCGGCGAATTTGTCCGCCGGTGGCGAGCGGGTGGTGTTCTGTGAACGCAAAGTGAATACCGCGCAGTTCTACATGGAACGCCTGCTACCCCGTGCGCGCGCCCATGCGGGTGCCATTGATGCGCCGGGTGAGAGTCTGTCTGCGTTCTCCTATGACTGGTTCTGAATCGGTGATCGCGTTCACGACGCCCGATTTATCGGATGCCCATCCTGCGGCCCAGCATCTGGGCTTTCAGTTTCGCGCGTTTGGCACTCGCGAACGCTTTGCCGGCCCTGTCTCCACAGTAGCCTGCCACGCCGACAACTCGCGGGTGGCCGAGGCCGTCGCTGAGCCGGGTGAAGGCCGGGTGCTGCTGGTGGACGGGCAGGGTGCCCTGCATCGATCGTTGCTGGGTGACCGTCTTGCTCAGCTGGCGTCGGATAATGGTTGGGCGGGGGTCGTGGTGGTCGGCGCGATTCGCGATGTCGAGGTCATCGATGCGATCGATATCGGTGTGCAGGCGCTCGGCGTGTGCCCTGTTAAAACGGATAAGCAGGGGGCTGGCGACCGGGATATTCCGCTGATGTTGCGTGAGGTGCCTGTGGCGCCGGGTGACTGGCTCTACGCCGATCGCAACGGCGTATTACTCAGTAGTGAACCCATCCATAGCTAGCGCTCAGTCGATCCGCATCGACAGATCCAATGCCCTGACATGTTTGGTGAGGGCGCCGATTGAGATGAAGTCGACGCCGGTCTGGGCGATGGCCACCAGCGTCTCGTCGGTGACGTTGCCCGACGCCTCAAGATCAGCGCTGCCCGCAGTGTGTGACACGGCATCGCGGAGTGCTTCCAATGTAAAGTTATCGAGCATGATGCGGTCCGCACCCGCCGTGAGCGCTTGCTCTAATTCCGCCTCGTTCTCCACCTCGACTTCCACCGGTTTATCAGGCGCGACGTCTCTCGCTGCGGCGACGGCCTTGGCAATACTGCCCGCGGCCGAGATATGGTTCTCTTTAATCAGGAACGCATCAAACAAGCCGATGCGGTGGTTGTAACACCCCCCACAGGTTACGGCGTATTTCTGTGCGAGTCTGAGCCCGGGCACGGTCTTGCGGGTATCCAGCAGCTTGACCCCGGTGTGTGCGACGCGTGCAGCATACTGACCCGCGGTCGACGCGGTGCCCGATAGTAGCTGCAAGAAATTGAGTGCGGTGCGTTCCCCAGTCAGCAAGGCCCGGGCGGGACCGCTCAGGGTGCAAACGAGGCTGTCAGCCGCGATCGCATCGCCATCTTGGGCAGCCCATTCCACATGGCAACTGGGGTCAATCTGTTGAAAGGCTTCCAGCGCGAAGGCGGTCCCGCACAGGATCCCGTCTTCGCGGGTCACGATGCGGCTGCGGGCCTGCACATCAGCGCCGATAAGCTCCGCGGTGATATCACCGCTCGCGATATCCTCTGCGAGCGCCTGTGTGACGACTTTGGCAATGTATTCAGCGGTGATCATGGCTGGCTGTGGTTCCAACGGCGTTGATTATCAATATGAGCACCCGGCGCTCGCTCTTCCAAGTCTGCGATAAGATTACCTTGTGACGACTACCACTGACCAATGGAAGATCACCGAGGGCTGGCTCG
>CAXEVD010000174.1:0-4650 GCA_963999395.1 uncultured Halieaceae bacterium | reverse complement strand
GATGTGCCGAAACGGCTGGTGCAGCCTAAACGCAAGACGATTGGTCTCAGGGTGCCGGAACATCCGATTCCCCAGGCGCTCCTGCAGGCACTCGGTGAGCCACTGATGAGTGCGACGTTGGCGCTCCCCGGAGATGAATATCCCATGACCGACCCCTATGACATCCGGGATCAACTCGAGCATGAAGTGGATCTCGTGATCGATGGCGGTTTCTGCGGACTGGAGGCGACCAGCGTGATTGATTTGACCGGCCCAGCACCGCTCATTTTGCGCCGCGGCGTCGGTGACGTCAGCGACTTTGAGGCCGCCTGAGGGTATAATTCCGCTGTGACCAATCCTGCTGAAAACGCCCCGGAGGAGGGCGCTCCAAGCGCGCCGGGAAACACCGCGGCAGACACTGACACGCCCGCACTCCGGCCCGAGCAGGCAGAGATGCCTTTCGCGATGGTCCGGGGGGAAGCGGTTACAGAACTGCCCAAGGATCTCTACATCCCCCCGCAGGCGCTTGAAGTGTTTCTTGACGCCTTTGAGGGGCCGCTTGACCTGCTACTGTATCTGATTCGTCGCCAGAACCTCGACATTCTCGATATCGATGTCGCGCAGATCACCGAGCAATACATGCGCTACGTCGAACTGATGGACGCCATGCAGTTTGAGCTGGCAGCCGAGTACCTGCTCATGGCAGCGATGCTGGCTGAGATCAAGTCGCGCATGTTGTTGCCGCGCTCCAGCGTGATAGAGGAAGACGAGGAGGACCCCCGGGCCAACCTCGTACGTCGTCTGCAGGAATACGAGCGATTTAAAAAGGCGGCGGAGGATCTGGAGGCGATGCCGCGTCTGGAGCGGGAGTTGTGGCAGGCGTCTGCCGCGCCGCCGGACCTGCGTCTGGAGCGACCACTGCCCGAGGTCGATATGCGCGAGGTGCTTCTGGCGCTCGGCGAGGTGCTGCGACGGGCCGAGATGTACGCGAGTCACCAGATACAGATGGAGTCCCTTTCAACTAGAGAGCGGATGTCCCAGGTTTTGGAAACATTGACGCAAGGCGGCTTTGTCCCCTTCGTTTCCCTTTTCAAACCCGAGGAAGGCCGGCTGGGGGTAGTCGTGACGTTCTTGGCATTGATGGAGCTCATGAAAGAGTCCCTGATCGAGCTAGTTCAGACAGAGGGTTATGGCTCCATCCACATCAAAGCGAAATCGGAGTGAACATGGAAGCGGGCTTGGTGCAGATTTTGGAGGGCGCACTGCTGGCGGCAGGTGAGCCGCTGTCCGTGCAGCGCATGGCGCTGTTGTTCGAGGAGAACGAACGTCCGTCCAAGGACGACATTCGCGCGGCAATCAAGTTAGTTGAAGAGCGTTGTGGGGACCGGGGCTACGAACTGGTGCAAGTCGCCTCTGGGTATCGCTTTCAGGTGCGACAGGATCTGGCGGCCTGGGTAGGCCGGCTCTGGCAGGAGCGTCCCGCCCGCTATTCGCGAGCACTTATGGAAACGCTCTCTCTGATTGCCTACCGTCAGCCCATCACGCGCGGTGAGATCGAGGAGATTCGCGGCGTTGCGGTGAGTACCAACATCGTCAAAACCCTGCTGGAACGCGAGTGGGTGCGGGTAGTGGGGCATCGCGACGTCCCGGGCCGACCGGCCATGTACGCAACGACCCGCCAGTTTCTCGACTACTTCAACCTGAAGTCATTGGACCAGTTGCCGCCTCTGGCAGAGATCAAGGAACTCGATAATTTGTCCGGGGAACTGGCCCTCGAAGTCCCCGAGCAGGCCTCCGACGCTGATGCTGCATCGGACGGGGAAGGCGAAGCCTCCCAATCCGGGACGGAAACGGAAGACGCTGAAACGCCGGATGACGATCAGTCGGCATTAGAAGACGCATACGATGCCCAGCAAGACAGCCGCCAAGACTGACTCGCCCGAGTCGATCGTCGAGGACAAAGGTCAGAAGCTGCAGAAGGTGCTGGCGAATCTGGGTCTGGGTTCGCGGCGCAAGATGGAGCGCTGGATTGAGGCGGGTCGCGTCACCGTCGATGGTAGCGTGGCGACACTCGGCGACAGGGTCCATGCGGGGCAGGCCTTGCGTTTGGACGGCAAGCCGCTGGAGGTGGATGCGGCGGAGCAGGTGCGTGTCCTCTTGTATCACAAGCCGGTCAGGGAAGTGTGCTCTAGGGATGATCCCGAGGGCCGCAAAACCGTCTTCGAGCGTCTGCCCAAACTCAAGAGTGGCCGCTGGATTTCGGTGGGCCGCCTCGACTTCAATACCTCCGGCGTGCTGCTGTTCACGACAGACGGGGCTTTGGCCAACGCGCTGATGCACCCCTCCAGTGCGATTGAGCGCGAGTACCTTGTGCGCGTCATGGGGCGGGTCGATGAGCCCATGCTTGAGCGCTTGAGGGACGGTGTAGAGCTCGATGATGGACCGGCGCGATTTTCTGACATTCAGGAAGGCGGCGGTGACGGCATCAATCGTTTTTTCTATGTGGTGTTGATGGAAGGGCGCAACCGTGAGGTCCGACGCCTATGGGAATCACAGGGCACCGCCGTGTCGCGATTGAAACGGGTCCGCTATGGCGAGGTGTTCCTGCCATCCAAACTCAAAAAGGGCCAGTGGCTGGAATTGCCGCAGCGGGACGTGGACGTGATCTATCAGATGGCCGGACTGCCCACTAAGGAAGCGGCGTCACTGTCCAAAAAGGATCTGGAGCGTCGGCAGCGGTTCGCAAAGAAAGGACAGCGGGTGGCGGGACGTCGCAGCCGACGCAGCGACTGAGCGATTCAGCTCTGTGCGCTCAAGGCTTGACCGTGGACCTCACGACTGACATCACTCAGCAGATACAGCCACCGGTCGGACAAGGCGTCGGGCAGCGGGTTGGTATCCGGCGGTTCACCGGGATAGGCCGCTCTGCGCATACCCGTGTCGACTGCACCCGGGTTCAAGCTATTCACCCGCACGGAGCTGGTCGCGCCCAACTCATCGGCAAGCACCTGCATGTAGCCTTCGGTGGCAAATTTCGACACTGCATAAGCGCCCCAATAGGCTTTACCTCTTCGCCCCACGCCAGAGCTTGTGAGCACGACCGAGGCGGCCGGGGCCGCTTCGAGCAGTGGCATGAGTGCGCGGGTGAGTAAAAAGACAGCGGTCATGTTGACCTGCAGGACCTCGTCCCAGCTCGCAGGTGAGGTTTGTGCCAACGCGCGACGCTCACCGAGCACCCCGGCGTTATGCACCAGCCCGTCGAGCGCCACGTTGGCTCCGGAGAGTTCATCTGCCAGCGTTTCGTAGAGAGCGGGGTCGCGGGTCGTCAGATCCAGTGGAATGATGCCCGGCGTCGGGCACCCCAGATCGACAATCTGGTCATAGACACGCGTCAGTGAAGCCTCGTCGCGACCCAGAAGTAGCACCTCGGCTCCATGTTGGGCGCAGCTGAGTGCGACGGCCTCACCGATGCCGCGGTTGGCCCCGGTGACCAGTATTGTTTTACCCGCCAGCTCGCTGCTGGAGGCTTGCCAGCCATCGGGTACGAAACTCATGACAACATCCCCAAGATCATCTCGGCCAGTCCACGACTACTCTCGGCCACCGCGTCTGCCTGCCAGCTACTCGCCGCCTCGCCGGGGGCTAAATAACCATAGGCCGCCGCAATCGTGAAGCATCCCGCGCCCCGGCCTGCCTCGATATCCCTTAGGTGATCCCCGATGAACAGGGTCTCGGTGGGGTTGCAGGCCAACTGCTCGCAGGCGAGCAGGATCGACTCGGGATCGGGCTTGGGCTGATCGACGTGATCCGGTGTCACCACCGCACCCGCCGCAGGATCAAAGGGCATCTTGTCCATCAGCGGGAGCGCGAAGCGCGCCAGTTTGTTGGTGACAACACCCCAGCCAATCCCCGCTTTGTCTAGACTGGCAACCAGTTCCGGCAGCCCCGGGTAGGGGTGGCTGAGATCGCCCAGGCCGGTTTCGTAGAGCGTCAGAAATCGTTGCCGCCACTGCTCGAAGGCCGGGTCGTCGGCGGGCATCTCGAGTGCAGCCTCCACCATGCCGATGGCCCCGTTGGAGACGCTGTGCCAAATCGTCTTGGCATCGATAGGGGGGAGACCGGCCTCAGCGCGGAGCTGCAGGCCAATGTGAATAAACTCCGGAGCGGTATCGATCAGGGTGCCGTCAAGGTCAAACAGCACCGCGCTTACCGTAGGTGATGTCACGGCTTTTTTGCCCGAATCAGATAGTTGACCGACACATCATTCGGCGTAAGCCGGTAACGCTTGGTCAGCGGGTTGTAGGTCATGCCCATCATTTCCTGCATGTCGAGCCCGGCCTCGCGGATCCAACGCGCGAGTTCTGATGGCTTGATCAATTTGTCGTATTCGTGGGTGCCGCGGGGCAGCAGATTCAGGATGTACTCGGCGCCCACAATCGCGAACAGGAACGATTTGGGGTTGCGGTTGATGGTGGAGAAAAACACCTGGCCGCCGGGCTTGACCAGTTTGGCGCAGGCGCGAATCACCGAGCTTGGATCTGGCACGTGCTCGAGCATCTCCAGGCAGGTCAGCGTGGCGTAGCCGCCGGGGCGCTCGGCGGCTGCGCGGAGAGCGGCATGTCCGGCTCGTCCGGGGAGCCGAAGATCTCGCTGTCGTTCCGGTTGCGCACC
>CAXEVD010000173.1:0-4673 GCA_963999395.1 uncultured Halieaceae bacterium | reverse complement strand
TTTCGTACTCATGGCACTGCTCACATACAGTGATAGCGACCCTGGCTGGTCTGCTAGCGGTACCGGGGGCGCGGTTAACAATCTCGGCGGTATCACCGGTGCCTTCCTCGCGGATATCTTTTTCTCATTGATTGGTTCTGCCGCCTATCTGGTGCCCGTTCTGCTCGCATATAGGGCGGTGTCACTGCTCCTTGCGGATGACGATCGCCAGCCGATGGACTTACAGCTATTGGGTTTTCGTGCCCTGGGCTTGCTGCTTTTGGTTGTGGCGGCTACGGCCCTGCGCGCGCTCAATGATGCCGGCGACTCGGGGTTGCCCCAAGGTGCCGGTGGTATTGTTGGTTCGGCCATTGGGGCGGGCTTCGATCAAGCCTTTAATCCCGCTGGCGCCCGTCTGGTGCTGGTCACGCTGTTCCTGCTAGGGCTCACGGTATTTGCCGATATCAGCTGGCTCAGGGTCATTGATTGGTTAGGGCATAAGGTAATCGAGGGGACGCGCTATGCCTACCGGGAGGGCCTTGCCTGGCTAGATAGCGCGCGGGATCGTCGGGCGCGGGAGAAGCAGCTCGAGGAGCGCAAAGTTCAGATAGAGCAGCACGTGGCCAGAGAGAAAAAGCGCGCGCCACCCAAGATCAAGCCACTTAAAGAGACGCCAGCGCCGAGCACGAAAGTGGAGCGCGAAAAGCAAAAGCCGCTGTTCGACATTCCCGTGTCGGGGGAAGTGCCGCCGCTGGATCTGCTCGATGCCCCCTCAGAAGCAGGGCAGCGGGGTTATTCTGCAGATGAGCTCGGGTCGCTGTCGCGCCTCCTGGAGCTTAAACTGAAAGATTTCGGGGTGGTGGCAGAGGTCGTCGCGGTGTACCCGGGCCCCGTGGTCACCCGCTTTGAGATACAGCCCGCCGCCGGTGTGAAGGTTTCTAGAATATCCAATTTAGCCAAGGACTTAGCGCGTTCTCTTGCTGTGATTTCCGTCAGAGTGGTGGAAGTGATCCCGGGTAAAAGCGTGGTGGGCATAGAGATCCCCAATGCTGACCGGCAAACGGTCAACTTCAAGGATGTGCTGGCTTCTTCTACATTTGAGGACTCAAAGTCGACGCTCACACTGGCACTCGGGCACGACATCGCGGGCGCGCCCGTCGTGGCAGACCTGGGGAAAATGCCCCATGTGTTGGTGGCGGGTACCACAGGGTCGGGTAAATCCGTTGGCGTGAACTGCATGCTTGTCAGCCTGCTGTACAAGGCCACCCCCGCCGATGTCCGGCTGATTCTTGTGGACCCCAAAATGCTGGAGCTGTCTGTTTATGACGGTATCCCGCACCTTCTCACACCCGTGATTACAGATATGAAGGACGCCGCGAATGGCCTGCGGTGGTGCGTGGCCGAAATGGAGCGACGGTACAAGCTGATGTCGCTTCTGGGCGTGCGCAATCTGCAGGGCTACAACCGCAAGGTGCTGGACGCCGAGAAGGAGGGGGCGCCACTGCTAGACCCCATGTGGAAGCCCGACCCGGTGCTCGAGCTGACAGAAGAAGAGCAGGAGCACCCGACGCTTGAGAAGTTGCCCAGCATCGTCGTGGTGATCGACGAATTCGCCGACATGATGATGATCGTCGGCAAGAAGGTGGAGGAGCTCATTGCCCGCATCGCCCAGAAGGCGCGGGCCGCGGGCATTCACCTTGTATTGGCCACCCAGCGGCCGTCCGTCGATGTGATCACCGGACTGATCAAAGCGAATATCCCCTCGAGGATTGCCTTTTCGGTGAGTTCGCGCGTGGATTCCCGGACGATTCTGGATCAAGGCGGTGCCGACCAGCTCCTGGGTTACGGTGACATGCTTTACTTGCCGGCGGGCTCAAGTGTGCCCGTGCGCGTGCATGGCGCATTTTGCTCTGATGATGAGGTGCATCGGGTGGTCGCGGATTGGAAGCGACGCGGTGACCCCCAGTATCTGGGTGGGTTGCTGGATGAGGGAGGTCAGACCCCGGTCACGGCGCATGAGATTCAGTCGGCGGCGTCTGATGATGAGGATGGCGAGGCCGACGCGCTTTATGACGAGGCGGTGGATTATGTGTGCCGCAGCCGTCGCGCCTCGATTTCTTCCGTGCAGCGTAAGTTGCGGATCGGTTACAACCGAGCCGCGCGGCTGATTGAGACCATGGAGGCCGCCGGCGTGGTCTCAGAAATGGGTACCAATGGCCAGCGCGAGGTGTTGGCCCCCGCACCGCCGGAGGAATAGATGCACTGGCGGGTCATGCTGGGGTTATGTGCAGCGCTGCTGTCTGCTGGGCTCAGGGCTGATGTTCTGGAGACGCTGGCAGCGCGCGAGGGGATGGCCGGCCAGTTCACGCAGGAGATCATCAGCCCTGAGGGCGAGGTGCTGGAGCGAAGCAACGGCAACTTTTCGCTGCTGCGTCCTCATTTCTTCCGGTGGGAGATCTTGGCCCCCGATAGCCAGCTTTTGTTGGCTAATAGCGATCAGCTGACCCAAATCGACTGGGACCTTGAAGTGGTTGTCGAACGACCGATTGTCGAGACGGCGAGCAGTCCTCTTCAGTGGCTATTAGCGTCTAGAGCCAGACTGGATGCGGCGTTCGACATTTCCCTGACTGGCGATGCCGCGGCGCTCATACCTGTGGATCCGCAATCTCCATATCAGCGCCTCGACATCGCGCTAATGAGCGAGACTGTGTGGCGACTGGATGCGGAGGACCGGGGAGGGCAAGTGTTGCGGATCGAGCTGCGCGAGAACATCGACCGTCCGCCTCAGATTTCGGACTTTGTCTCGCCACCCACACCTTTCTAAACGCCGGAACGGAGCATGAATGTGGAGCCCGATCTGTTCGCTGTAGCTTCTGAGAACCTTGAGCCACTGGCGGCCCGGATGCGTCCCCAGTCACTCGACGAGGTTGTCGGGCAAACCCATTTGTTGGGCGTGGGCCAGCCGCTGCGGCGAGCGATCGAATCCAACACGCTGCATTCGTTCATCCTTTGGGGGCCGCCGGGGGTTGGTAAAACCACCCTTGCGCGATTGGTGTCCGTCTATAGCGATGCGCTGTTCCTGCAGTTATCAGCGGTTTTCTCCGGGGTAAAAGACATCCGATCGGCGATTGACCAGGCGCGAGAGGCGGGTGCTCGAGGCCGGCGCACGGTGCTTTTTGTTGATGAGGTGCATCGCTTTAATAAAAGCCAACAGGACGCTTTTTTGCCTCACATAGAGGATGGGACGATCTGCTTCATCGGCGCGACGACGGAAAACCCGTCCTTCGAGGTCAACACCGCGTTATTGTCACGGTTGCGGGTCTATCGGCTGAAATCGGTTTCAAAGGCGGTGATGGCCGGGCTGGTGCGTCGCACTATCGCGCGGTGCTACCCACAGGCAGAAGCCAGTGAGGCGTTTTGTGAGGGTGTGGCGACGCTGGCAGATGGGGACGTGCGACAAGCGCTTAACCTTATCGAGCTGGCGACTGATCTTGCCGATGGAGATACGGCCCAAATTGCTCTCGATGAATCGCTACTAGCGGAATTTAGATCAACCGGCACGCGACGTTTCGACAAGGGTGGTGATGTCTTTTACGAGCAGATCAGCGCTCTGCACAAATCGGTGAGAGGGTCGGATCCGGATGCCTCGCTGTATTGGTATGCGCGAATGCTGGATGGCGGTTGTGATCCGCTATACATCGCCCGTCGCTGCATCCGGATGGCGTCAGAGGATATCGGGCTGGCCGACCCGCGGGCGCTGCAGTTGGCACTGGATGCCACCGCCGTGCAAGAGCGGCTTGGTAGCCCGGAAGGGGAGCTGGCCATTGCCGAGGCCGTGGTGTATCTCGCCTGTGCAGCGAAAAGTAATGCTATCTACGAAGCGTTCAACGCAGCGACCGCGCTGGCGAAGGAATCTGGGTCTGCAGAAGTGCCGATGAAACTGCGCAATGCGCCCACAGTGTTGTTAAAAGACGAAGGCTACGGCGAGGGATACCGGTACGCGCACGATGAGCCCGGGGCGTTTGCGGCAGGTGCCCAGAATTTTCCAGACGGCGTTGCCCCCGAGCAGCTCTATGAGCCCACAGATAGAGGGTTAGAGGGTGCGATCAAGGAGAAGCTCGATCGGCTGCGCGCATTGAACCGGCAGGTGCAACAGGAGGGCGGGACATGACAACGATGTATTGGCTCGCGTTCGCATTTGGGGGGGCTATGGGCAGGGCAGGCATCGCAGCGACGCTCACGGCGGGGCGGGTTTTCCCCGGCACACTTTCGCACACCAGCACGATGCCTTTTCGCGGTAAACTCGCGGCCCTCTGAGCGGGACCCCAAACATGTTAGACATTAAAACCCTTCGACAGGACCCAGATAGCGTCATCCAGGCACTTGAAAAGCGTGGCGTGGAATTTGATCTGCCGGCGTTCAGTGCACTGGATGCGCGCCGCAAAGAGGCCGATGTCCGGTCGCAGGGTCTGCTTGCAGAGCGCAAAGCCGCCTCAAAAAAGATTGGTGAATTGGTGTCTGCCGGCGCAAGCGTAGACGACGCAAAAACCCAGGTTGATGAAGTATTGGCTCGATTAGCGTCTGATCTTGAAGCAGCGACTGCCGAAGCTGACGCGGTTCAGGCCGAGATTGATACTTTGCTAATGGAGACGCCGAATCTGCCTGATCCTCAGGTGCCATTTGGCGCGACGGAA
>CAXEVD010000172.1:0-4676 GCA_963999395.1 uncultured Halieaceae bacterium | reverse complement strand
TCCACAAATCTTTATTGACGTTGATTTTTTAGAAAGAGATTTTCTGATCATTACCAGAAGTTTTATTAGGATTGAATTAAATAGATTTTTTTTGGAGCATGGAGGCCTTTAGGTTTGGGTAGTTGGGAAGTTATGAAGATTAGAGGGATTCCTTTGAGAATCCATCCTAGTTGGTTTTTGGTTTTTTTGTATCCTTGTAATACTCCGTTGCTTGCAAATCAGTCCTGACGATGGCTCTTTCGCCATTAAACTTAATCACTGGGTTGCCCAGCAGATGCTGAGAGGCTCTCGTACCGTCCAGCGCTTGCTCCACAAATTCGATCCAAGCGTCAATCCCAGTGAGCTTAATCTCTCCACTATCGGGTGAATTGGAGTCAAAAATCATCATCACTTCTACATCGACAGCAAAAAGAGACCTCAACAAGGGTTAATCCTTTGTGTCCAGTGCTAATGCATAGCTACTCATAATGTCGGCAATTGTTAATCTTTCCTCTGGCTTCAAACCTTCGGATCGCGCGTCAAAACTAACCGCCATAATTAAAACCATCATCAAGCATTTTTGTTTCAAATCATCCTCCTTCTGTCCCTAGACTGTTTTTGGTTTTGGGTACATTCTACAGCCGACTGGCTGGCCATAATTTACCGACGATTCAGCACTATCACAGCATGGTGGCCGACAGTATGTTCTGTCTGCTTACTGCTTAGGAGGCAGCGACTTGGGCATCATCGACCACCACAGCCCACTGAATATTCTCGTTTCGGTAAAGGGGCATCCTTTCGAGCGGGACGCATTTGCCGCTCTATTTGAGTCCTTTAACGGGATTCGCCATACATTCGTTGAGCAGCCCGCCAGTCAGGCGTTCATGAATCCGACCGCCGCTGCGTCCTGGGATGCCCTGGTTTTTTATGACATGCCGGGCATCGACTTCAGTACCCAACCTCCCGGATTAGTGTCACCTTCGGATGAGTTAAAGCAAGGATTTATGGACTTGCTGGCTGCCGGAAAAGGCATGGTGTTCTTGCACCATGCAATCGCTGGCTGGCCACTCTGGTCGGAATATGGCGAGGTCATTGGTGGACGTTTTTTTTATCTGCCCACCGAATGCCGCGCTCAACCGGTGCTCGACTCGGGCTATCGGCACGAGGTGTCCCACTCTGTGCAGGTGGTGGACGTTGCCCACCCCGTTACCGAAGGTGTAGACGACGCCTTCTCATTGACAGATGAGCTCTACCTTTACGAGGTTTTTGAGAGCGACGTTGAGCCCCTGCTCACCAGCGGCCATACCTTCGATAGCGAGCACTTCTACTCAGCCCGTCACGCGGTTACCGGCAGTATGTTCTGCAACGATGACTGGCCCCATCCGGCAGGGCCAAATCTGATCGGCTGGACAAAAACGGTCAAAGACAGCCGCATCGTGTATCTGCAGCCCGGCGATGGCCCCGATACTTATGCGTCACCCCACTATCGGCGTCTGGTAGAGAATGCGATTCGGTGGGTAGCAAAATAAGGTCATCCAAGCCTTAGGATATTCCGCATCGCTCACAACAAATAACACTTCACCGATGCCGGGCCTCGCTCTGAAAGGCTCCCTGACCCTGTCGTAAAAGCATCGCCGCGAGCAGCAGCGCCACCGCGAACCATTTGCGCATCGCCGTCATCCGAAAATCTCTGTCTCGCTAGCTATGACTAAAGGCCATCGCTTATCGAGCTAAATCGCTACTGGCAAAGGTTTATTGACCGGCTGAGTGAGCGATCCAGGGGCCACGGAAAAACCAATGATGGCGCTGTACCCGGGCGTTTGCTCTCTGTGGATCGTGCCCGCTTAGGCAACAATCTTTGCGCCACGCTGACAAGTGACCGACTCACCTTCGCCGTCTACCCATACCGTCAGTTCACCACCGGTAACGTAAAGCACCGAGTCAAAATCGTGCCAGTGCAATTCGTTTTCCTTAGCGGGAAAATCAAATGCCATCGCGTGATAGCCCATTGCCTCGATCTCTTCGTAGGCTTGAGCTTCGTCATCAAAGGAAAGCACTTCGTTCATGGCGTCGCCTCTATCGTGTGTAGATGCCCTACTCTATCCGCATCAGCAATAATTGCACACCAGTGTCAGAAAGCGCCGCGGCCACGAGGACACTGATGTCCGACCAACCTTACCGCAGATACAGAGGGCCCTATTGCTGTGCCCCCTTGCGCTGTCTTGATCGTGCGCTGTCTTGATAAGGTAGCAGGATGACCTCAATCACCGATCTCTCGGCACACGCGCTCTCCCAGCTGATTGCCACCCGCGACGTCAGCTGTCTCGAGGTGATGCAGGTGTTCCTCGAGCGCATTAACGCACTGAATCCCTATCTGAATGCGCTAGTCAACCTCGCATCGGAGGAACGCTGTCTCAGCTTCGCCACTGCCGCAGACTCTGCACTCGCAGCCGGCAATCACCAAGGCTGGTTGCATGGCATACCGGTTGCCATCAAGGATTTGGCTAACGCCGAGGGCTTCCCCAGTACCTTTGGTTCGCCGCTATTTGAAAATCTAATACCACCTAAAGACGACCCACATGTTGCAAGAATGAAGGCTGCGGGAGCATTGGTTATCGGCAAGACCAACGTTCCGGAATGGGGTCTTGGAGGACATACCCACAACGCCTTGTTCGGACTGACCCGCAACGGCCGAGACCCGAACCTCAGCGCAGGAGGGAGCAGTGGCGGCGCGGCAAGCGCATTGGCAGGAAATCTGCTACCGCTGGCGGACGGCAGCGACATGATGGGTTCTTTGCGCACACCCGCCGCGTTTCAAGGAGTGGTCGGGTTTCGCCCGACACCAAACCGCGTACCCATCTCTGAAGAGATAGATCCGTTCCACCTTGGCCTCGTCAGCATTGGCCCCATGGCCCGGAGTGTGGCCGACGCGAGCGCACTGTTCTCAACCATGGCCGGTTTCGAAAGCCAGGCCCCCACATCGCCGAATTCATCTAGCCGGAACCCGGTACGGGTTGGTTGGCTAGGCAATGCCGGTGGCATATGGCCAATGGATGATGGCTTGCTGGACCAATGCGAACAGGCGGTGTTTCAACTTCACTGCCCCGCTTTCTCCATTGACCACTGCCTTCCGCCGCCCCAACTGGCCGAGCTGTGGGAATGCTGGATGACCCTGCGACAGCACGCACTGTCCTCGGGCAGGCCGCTGTTCGATGACTCAGCCAAACGTTCACTCATGGGGGACCCCTGGTGCTGGGAAATCGAGCAAGGACTGACCGTTACCCAGTCCGATATTACGGCAGCTCAGGCAACCAGACGCAGCTGGAGTGAGACACTGGTAACGCTGTTCGAGCGATTCGATGTTATTGCGGCGCCTGCCTGTCAGGTTTATCCCTTTAAGGCTGCGGACGGCCCCCCGAGGCAAATAGCCAGTGCAGCACTCGACACCTACCACCGATGGTTGGCAATCAGCCTGCCTGCCTCACTGGGTGGCCTCCCGGTGATCAGTCTTCCAATCTCTTCGCCTTCCTCCGAGCGCACAACTGGCATCCAGCTGATGATGCCGGCAGGTCAGGACGAGGCCCTGCTCGCGCTCGCCGAATCAATAGAGCCCATTCTCGCGGCCTAAGGAGTTAGTCCTCGTCGTCTCTGTGATGGAGATAATCCTTGACGACTCGGCGCCATATCCACAGACCTGACGTCGTCAGAACCAATCCATAAGCAAGCGCCAGTATGACCTCTCCGCTCATCATTCTGCTTCCCAAACCACCTGTTCAGCACTTGCTACCGCTTCCTGGTAGGGCCGGGCATAAAATAGAGTTAACGCCACAGCTATCACCGCCCCCATCGCCACCATCACCTTTGGCCATACCAAGGTCTGCTGGACGACTGCGGGGTCTCGCTCCTGGGGCGACATGGTGTGCAGTGCCTTGCGATAAGCTACCTCATGAACGGAGACCGCGCCCAGGCTCGAAACCGCCCGCACCACGAGATAGCTACTCACAACACCAACGAGAATCGGATCAGCCACAACTGGCCACTGCACCCAACCTGCGAGAGACAGGGCATTCATCGTCACGTTCACACCGAACCCCGCTGCCATGCCCCAGAAGGCGCCCGCCTCTGTGAGTCGCCCGCTCCAGATACTCATAAATGCCACGACGCCCCAGGAAGACGCAAACAACGGACCAGCAAAGTGAGTGAGCCAATAAATATTACGCGGCAGTAACAGCGCCAAGGCGATCACGGACAGCCCCACCATCAACATGGCCAGCCTCGCTGCCCTCAAGTGGGAGTGGCGCTCCGTGTGATTACCGACTCCCTCAGCGCCCTGCTCACTGCCACTGCCGAGAATGTCATGACTGACGCTGAAACCCACCAACGATAAAAAAGTGGAGGCAGAAGACAGCCCAGCCGCAAGCACCCCGCATATCAGGATCGCCCCCAATACGGTGGGCAATAAATTCATCGCGACCCAAATCATCGTGCTCTCGGCGGGGGTGATGTCGGGGTTAATCAGATTCACTGCTGCTGCCGCAAAGTTAGTAATCAGATATAGCAACAGCATGGCAATCAACGCACCGCAGGCCGAACGCAACACCACGTGTTCGCTTCTCGCCATGAGATAGCGGCTGGTCTGCCAAGGACTGACCGCTACCACGATGCCCCACGCCACACCGAGGATGCTCGCCCAGATA
>CAXEVD010000171.1:0-4692 GCA_963999395.1 uncultured Halieaceae bacterium | reverse complement strand
CCTGAATATGCTTGGGCGTTTGCTCACCGGCTTTAAGGTGTATTCCCAGAGGGCATTCAAAGTGGGTTGAGGCATACTGGTGCCCCATCTCCAGCGCATGGATATTCGGAGTAATGAGCTTTTCCTTGCCCTTGAACTGCTCGCTGACGAGGTCCTTGAGGATCGAAAAGTCGATATTCAGCAGCGCCGACAGCGCGCCCACGTAAATCACGTTCTTGAACAGCTGCCGCTGTCGTGAGTCGGTGTACTCGCGCAGGCACATCTCGGTCAGCGGAATGCCGAGGTAATGAATGTCTCGGCGCACGTGGCGCAGGTCAAGGGGTTTGGTGGAGTCGTAGAGCATGTAGCCGCCGGGTTCTACCTCGCCGACGTCTTTCGCAAAGCTTTGCGGGTTCACGCTGACCATCATGTCGATGCCGCCGCGGCGCCCCAGATAGCCGTCTTGGCTAATGCGCACCTCGTACCAGGTGGGCAGCCCCTGAATATTCGACGGAAAGATATTTCTCGGGCTCACGGGAATGCCCATGCGGAAGATCGCCTTGGCGAACATACCGTTGGCACTGGCAGAGCCGGTGCCGTTCACGTTGGCAAATTTGATGACGAAGTCGTTGATCGCTGCTTTGGGCTGCATCATTAACCTGCCTTGGTCACCGAGTAGAGGAAGCGCTGCATGTCCCAGGCGCCGGTGGGGCACCGTTCGGCACAGAGGCCGCAGTGCAGGCAGACGTTCTCGTCTTTCACCATGACCCGCTCGGTTTGTGCTAGCCGCTCCGATACATACAAATCCTGTGCTTCGTTGCCGGCGGGGGCTCGCAGCGAGCGTCGCATGACCGGCTCCTCGGCGTTGTCGATGAAGTTAATGCAGTCGGTAGGGCAGATGTCGGTGCAGCCGTCACACTCAATACATTTGGCACCATCGAAAACGGTTTGCACGTCGCAGTTCAGGCACCGTTCAGCCTCGCGGTAGGCGGTGTCGATATCGAAGCCCAATTCCACCTCGACCTTGCGGTCTTTAAGCGCCACTTTTTTATCAACGTGCGGCACCTTCTGGCGCAGGTCGAGGGTGACCAGATTGTCGTAGCTCCACTCATGAACCCCCATCTTCTGGCTGATCAGGTTCACGCCGGGAGCCGGACGCTGCTGAACAGACTTGCCGGACAGGTACAGATCGATAGAGACCGCAGCTTGGTGCCCATGGGCAACCGCCGTAATAATGTTCTCGGGACCAAAGGCGGCGTCACCGCCAAAGAACACCTTGGGGTTACTGGACTGGAAAGACCGCTCATCAACCTGCGGCATGTCCCACCTGCCGAATTCAATGCCCAGATTACGCTCGATCCAGGGGAAGGCGTTGTCCTGACCAATGGCAATCAGCACCTCGTCAGCTTCAAAGAACACTTCCTCGCCGGTAGGCACCAGGCTCCGCTTGCCAGAGTCGTCGTACACGACCTCGACTTGATCAAAGGTCATGCCCAGTAGCTTGCCGCCCTCGTGGACGAAGGCCTTGGGCACGTGATTATTGATGATCGGGATGTCCTCGGCCTGCGCGTCCTCGATCTCCCAGGGCGAGGCCTTCATCTTGGCAAACTCTGAACGCACCACGACTTTGACATCTTCGCCGCCAAGGCGACGCGCGGTGCGGCAGCAGTCCATGGCGGTATTACCGCCACCGAGAACCAGCACACGCTTACCGATTTTATGAATGTGCTCGAAGGCGACTGAGCCAAGCCACTCGATGCCGACATGAATATGCTTTTCGCATTCGGCACGACCCGGCAGTTCCAGGTCGCTGCCGCGGGGCGCGCCAGTACCAACAAACACCGCGTCATAGCCCTTGTCCAAGACGCCCTTCAGGCTGTCGACATAGGTCTCGAAGTGTGTAGTGATGCCCATGTCGAGGATATAGTCGACCTCTTCATCGAGGACCGTGGGTGGCAGTCGGAAGGAGGGGATTTGGCTTCGCATAAAGCCACCTCCGGCCGGCTGGTCATCGTAGAGATCCAGCTGGTAGCCCAGTGGCGCGAGATCTCGCGCTACGGTGAGTGAAGCAGGCCCGCCGCCAATCAGGGCGATTTTCTTGCCGTTCTTGCGCTTTGGGATTTTCGGTAGGCGATCGATGATGGAGTCTTTGTTGTCTGCGGCGACCCGTTTGAGCCGGCAAATAGCCGCCGGTTCTTCTTCTACTCTGCCGCGACGGCAGGCGGGTTCACAGGGGCGATCGCATGTGCGTCCCAGAATGCCCGGGAACACATTGGACTCCCAGTTGACCATGTAAGCGTCGTCGTAACGCTCCTGGGCAATCAGTCGAATATATTCAGGGACAGGTGTATGCGCAGGACACGCGTACTGGCAATCGACGACCTTGTGGAAATATTCCGGGTCTCGGATATCAGTTGGTTTCACTTCGCTCACTTTGCTCGGCCTTTGACCAAGCCCCCCAAGTGATGAGTTTTTGTTTGTTCTATACTGCTTTGTATTGTGTCACCGTTTGCCCGTCATCGGTAGCCTTACTGTGTAAATTTGCCCTATCCATAGCTTGGATAGGACGGATCAAAGGCGCACATTTTTGTCGGCCTAGTCGCGCGCGATTGGGTGACTCAGGGGCGGTACCAAATGGGTGAGGAGTAGGCGCGGTCCTGAACAGTTCGCGGCGCGTCTTTAAAATCCACGCCAAAGGCCTTGCGATCATGCTCGCTCCAGCGGGGTCGGGGTATCTCGATGGCCCGTGCGTAGTAGAATGCAGCCTGCGCGGCGTCAAAGTCAGGGTCAGTCCATTGCGCGCTCAACTGAACCGCGCCGATGGTGTTGGTGAAGGTGACGTTCTCCAGATCGACGGTGCTCCCCACCGGCTCCGGCAGCCCTGTCTCAGGGTCAACGCTTCGGTTATCTGAGAGCGCCACATAGAAAATCTGCTCATGGGTCTCCCCCTGTTCGTCGATCCAGCCCTTGATGATTTGAACCTGATCTAGGTTGGCGGCATCTGGGTCCTTCATAGCCTGAACCATGAAAGTGGGGGCGCCATCTGACTCGGGTGTCAACTCGCCGCCCATGGGCACGCCGTCGCGATAACCGATGGTCTCGAAGTAGGGGCTGTGCACGCTGTCTGGCGCGTAATTCCAGCCGCCAAAGAAGCGCAACACGATGCGCGAGCCGGTGGTGGCGTAGACCTCGCGGCGCTTCATGCTGGCAAACAAGTCTTCGCGGGTATTCTGTGGTGCCCATACGGCAGCAAGCCCTGAGGCGCCCAGCTCCCAGTCGGCATTGAGCCCCGCCATACGAGAGTCAGGGGTGCGGATGCCCGGCTCGGAGTTGGCGAACTTGCCGAAGAAGTTGTCCTCTTCAGCAGTAGCGAGGGAGGTGTGGTCATCGGTGCTGCCGATCATGCCAAACGCATAGGGGTTGGCGCCCGCGCTCCTCTCCAATGAGAGGCCGCGCAGCAGGGCGGACCGTGCATAAGAGCCGGGGTACATGTCAGGCGTTGTTTTTGTCGTATAAGTAATGTTGTACTCATCCCAGCGCTCGAAGTCGGCAAACGGATCCTCGGGCGAGAGGGTGGGGTGGGTTTCGCTGTCGCCTTTGAGCTGCGTTACTTCTGCGATCGGCTCCCAACGCATGCGCCGCTCCGCGTAGTCGTTGTTGATTGCCTCGCCATCGTAGGTGACGGTGTCCCACATAAGGCCGTTGCTAAGGTTGCCATTGTGAGGGATAGAGAGTGCCTCCCCTCCCGTTGTTTGTTCGTAATCCAATAGTGCCGCCCACAAGTCTTCGGGATTGCTCGAGGATTGAGCAGAGTAGGGGATCCATTGACTAACAGTGTCAGCATCGTCTTTCAGGATCACGCAGCGATGAAGGTTGTTACCTGCGTACATTGCGGTCCATTCATAGGCGCTGAACGCTGTGAAGATGCCGGGGTTGTTAAATTCATCTGCCGTGCGGGCCACGTCGCTCCAAATGGCGCTCTTCAGTGCAGTGGGGTACGCATCCCTTTGCGGGTCTGGATGGTTGATACTCGTGACGAATTCAACAATGGGGTTGGCGTTGCCTTCCACAATAGGACCCTGTTCCATGGTCTCCTTGGTGATGCTATCTCCGTATTTATTCCTCCATGCCTGCCCGAGTGCTGTTGCCATCAGTCTCGGGTCTTGGAGATTGAACATGCGGTATATGCCCATGAATTCGGCGTGATCGGTGACCGCCAAGAAATCCAAAGGACGCTTCAATCGTGCGGGCAGTCCGTTTGAGGCCATCACCCGCTCGCCTCGCGCAAATCGATACGCGTCGGCACTTGTAAGAAGCAGATTGCCCATCGACTGGGCATCTGCAGAAGTGTTGGTATGTAAGTGCAGGTCACCGAAGAACACCTGCTTGGGGTAATCAGTCCCCACGCCGGTGGAATAGGTGTCAGTGTTGGCGTGGCTGTTTGGTTGTGCCACCAATGCGGTAGCTGCAAGTGCAGCGGCAAGAACTCTCCGGCGAGGCATAATCCGTCTCTTATTATCTTTTGGGTGCGCCAACTATAGCGGCTGCCCGGACGAAGTCATCCCCGAAAAATCGTCAGCAACTCCCCGATTTGATCGGCGGGTGTGTATAATCCGCGGCCTCGGCGGGGGCCCCCGCCATTACTCGTCTCTAGACGGTGCCCCTTGGCTCGGTGGCAGAGTGGTTATGCAGCGGATTGCAAATCCGTCTACG
>CAXEVD010000170.1:0-4693 GCA_963999395.1 uncultured Halieaceae bacterium | reverse complement strand
AGGACCACACCACATCGCGCGAAGCCAATAGATCTCTCCAACAGCGCAGTAGCTCAGGTATGCGCATTTGAAGTAAAAACTTGTATGCCTCCGTGAGAGTTGAGTAGCTCCACTGCGCGCGCTTACCTGCAGGGATGATGGAGGCAGGTGTTGACGTTTCACCCATAACCGCGGCGCCCAGCCAGGCCTCGTTAAAAAAATGGATGCCGCTACTGGCGCGCGGATTGCACTCGATACCCCATGGGATACCACCACGGTCCAAAATAAAATCAAAGCTTATGAACCCTGTGGTGTCGGTGTCGGCCACAAACTGTTCAATCCACTGCTGCACCGAGAACGGTGTAGGCGCACTTTTAAAGCCCACTGCAACAGTGCCGCTATGTGTGGTGCCGCGGTAGCTCGACGTGGCCATCACCCGTCCGCTTGTTACCCAGCTGAGCGTGTACAGGTGTGTGCCGTCGACCTTACGTTGTACCAGCAGATCGTTAGAGGGCAGAGGCAATTTGCTGCCAGGTGGAATAAATGAGACGTCGGTGCCTGAACAGCCCCTGCGAGGCTTCAAGACGCATTCGGTTTGGCTGACTAATCCCCGGGCCTCGGGGTCGGCAGTAGTGAACACAGATGGCGCAGTCACACCCCTGTCAATTGCGTGACTCACGAAGGCGAGCTTGTCATGCCATTTTGTGATCCATGAAGCCGAGGGCCCCACATAGCGGACGTGTTCTGGTAGCTTCGGAGCAAGATTTGCAACATGGCAGACTTCTTCCGACACCGGTATCAGGTCAGTCACCTGCTCCTCATCGATAATGTCGAGAATATCGGTCTCCCACGCGCGGATATCGGTATTAGGGGCGGTCACTTGATAATTTTTGGAGACCGATCGGCTCACCGAGCAGAGCTGGCGCTTGAGTGGATCGGCGACCAGAACACGAACACCATGGCGGTGAAGGCTTCGGGCCAGTGTCAACGCCTTGGGGAATCGCCCAACTGTAAGAAGTGCCGTTCTGTCCACCGTTTTAAGCCAATACTGCCCCTTTGTATCAATATGTTTACTGTATTTGTGTCTAATAATCTATACATAAGTTTGCACAGGTCTCAGGCAGTCACCTAATGCATGGCTTCACCCCCGCTAATCCGGCTCGAGGCGGTGCTTTTTATCACTTGGGTTGCACCCGGATAGGCAGGTCGCGAGGCTAAAGTCGCGGATCACGGTACAGCTATCTCACCCAGGTTCGCTCTCACCTGGCCCGGCAACTGAGACAGTCGCGCCTTAAGCACGTAACACTACCAAGGTGCGGGGTTCGGTTTTTGTCTTGATGCATCCGACACTGACTCAGGCAGAGTCCTGTCATCCTTTAGTGGGGTGCGGTATCTTGCCGCCCCCTTCGATCTTGAAGAAATGAGACCAGACTATGAATGCCAAAGCTGAGTTGCCCGGTTACGCCCATTACCCGAACTTGTTCTCACCGTTAGACCTCGGGCATACGCAGCTCCGCAACCGCTGCATCATGGGTTCGATGCACACTGGCCTCGAGGAGCAGCCGGATGGCTTCGAGCGGATGGCAGCGTTTTATGCCGAGCGCGCCGCCGGTGGTGTTGGCATGATCATTACCGGCGGTATCTCGCCCAATGAAGAGGGTGGTCTGGTCGTCAAAGGTGAGGACGGCAAGCCATTGGCCGCTGCATCCAAACTGAATACGGAAGAAGAGGCTGCCGGTCACCGTATTGTCACGGACGCCGTTCACGCGGCCGCACCCGACTGCAAGATCTGTCTGCAGATTCTGCACATGGGCGCGCTGGCTTATAACGAAGCCGCCGTGGCGCCCTCACCGGTTCGCTCCCGCATCGGTGCGTTCTCGCCAAACGAACTGGACGAGGCGGGCATCGAAAAACAGATTGCTGATCACGCCCACTGTGCAAAGCTGGCGCAGCAGGCCGGGTACGACGGCGTCGAAATCATCGGTTCTGCCGGCTATCTGCTGTCGACGTTTCTGGTAGAAAAGACCAACCAGCGGACCGATCAGTGGGGGGGTAGCTACGAGAACCGCATGCGCTTCCCGGTCGAAGTAGTGCGTCGTGTGCGTGAGGCCGTGGGTTCCGATTGCATCGTGATTTTCCGCATTGCAGCGATGGACATGCTGGAGGGCGGCATGAGCTGGGATGAGATCGCGCTACTTTCAAAAGCCATTGAGGCAGCCGGCGCGTCGATGATTTCCACCCATTTCACCTGGCATGAGTCCCGAGTGCCGACCATTGCCACCATGGTGCCACGCCGTGCGTTTACCGGCGTGACCAAGCGCGTGCGCAACGAAGTGTCTATTCCGGTGATTACCTCTAACCGCATCAACATGCCTGATGTCGCCGAGGCGGTATTGGTCGATGGCGACGCTGATCTAGTCTCCATGGCAAGGCCCATGCTGGCTGATGCTGAGTTGATGAAGAAGGCGGCGGAGGGTCGCGAGCACGAGATCAACACCTGTATCGCCTGTAATCAGGCGTGTCTGGACCATACCTTTGCGATGAAGACCACTTCGTGTCTGGTCAATCCGCGGGCGTGTCACGAGACCATGATCAAGTGGGGTCCTGCGGCGGAAACCAAGAATATTGCGGTTGTGGGTGCCGGCCCTGCCGGGCTGGCCTACGCCACGGTGGCGGCGGAGCGTGGACATGCCGTCACCCTATTCGATGCGGCCGATGAGGTGGGCGGGCAATTCAACCTGGCCAAGCAGGTGCCGGGTAAGGAAGAGTTTCACGAGACCCTGCGTTACTACCGCGCGATGCTTGAGAAGTATGCCGTGACCGTCAATCTCGGTGAGCGTGTTGATGCCGCGCAACTCGCCGCGGCCGAGTTCGATCACGTGGTGGTCGCGACTGGCATCAACCCGCGTGTGCCGGATATTCCCGGCATCGATCACGAGAAGGTGGTGGGTTACATCGACGCGATTAAAGGCAACAAGCCGATCGGTAAAAAAGTCGCCGTGGTGGGTGCCGGCGGGATTGGCTTTGACGTGACCGAACTCATTACTCACGAGGGCACCAGCTCGGCGCTGGATATTGATCTATTCGCGAAGGAGTGGGGCGTCGACTTCGGAAACCATCCCCGCGGTGGTGTTACGGGGGTAGAACCCGTGGTGAACAAGGCCGATCGCGAAGTATGGCTGATGCAGCGCAAAGACACCCCGGTCGGGCGAGGACTGGGCAAGACCACAGGCTGGACCAAGCGACTTTTGTTAAATCGCCGTGGCGTCAATATGGTTAACGCGGTGGAGTATGTGCGCGTCGACGATGCGGGTCTCCACGTACTGATTGGTGGCCAGCCCAAGACCTTCGACGTCGACACGGTGATTATTTGTGCCGGGCAGGAGCCCGAGCGTAGCTTGTATGACGCCTTGGAGGCCGAAGGTTTGTCGGTGGAGCTGGTCGGCGGCGCTTATGAGGCCGTTGAGCTCGATGCCAAGACGGCGATCAATCAGGCGACACAGCTCGCTGCGGCGGTCTGATCCCGCTAGCCCTGGCTCCAGATAGCCCGCTGGCGACAGCCTGACTTACTACATTCGTGCGTGACAGTGGTGCCTTGTGCTGGCACTCTGCGCGCCGATATTGCGAATGCGAATTGGATAGAGAGGTAGAGCACCCATGGCCCGTTGGGAATGCATCGTCTGCGGACTGATTTACGACGAGAAAGAAGGCTGGCCCGAGGACGGCATTGCGCCCGGTACCAAGTGGGAAGACGTGCCCGATGACTGGACTTGCCCGGACTGCGGTGTGGGTAAAGAAGATTTCGAGTTGATCCCCGGCTCTGAGGATGAGGACACGCCGGCCGACGAGGCGGACTCCGAGAGCACTACCGATACCAGCGCCCGTTCAGTCGTGGTCATTGGTTCCGGATTGGCCGGCTATGGCCTGGTCCGCGAGCTGCGCCGCAAAGATGAGTCCGTTGCGATAACTGTACTGACGTCCGACGGGGGCGAGGGCTACTCGAAACCGATGATCTCTACCGGCTACACCAAGGACCTCAACGCCGATAAGCTGGCGGCGCAGAGTGCCGAGGAGTTGGCGGAACAGTTGAATGTGACCGTGCGCACCCGCACCCGGGTTGCGAGTGTCGATACCCAAACACAAACGGTGCACCTAGAGGGCGGCGAGACGCTGCCTTACAGCGAGTTGGTGTTGGCACTGGGGGCCGAGCTGATTCGACCGCCTATTGGCGGCGATGCAGCTGGGGACGTGCTCGGCGTGAATGACCTCGACGACTACCGACGCTTTCAGGATCTGCTGGCCGCCAAGGGCGCCAAGAAAGTGGCCATCATCGGCGCCGGACTCATCGGCTGTGAGTTCACCAACGATCTCTTGAATGGTGGTTTCACTGTTGAGGCAGTGGATCCCATGGGTTGGTGCTTGCCGACATTGTTGCCTGAGCAGTCCGGGCGGGCAGTGCAGGCAGCCCTTGAAGAGAAGGGCGCCACCTTCCATTTTGGTCCGCTCGCCACTGAGGTGAACAGCGCGGGCGATGGTTATGCTGTCACCTTGAATAACGGTGACACCATCCAAGCGGACGCGGTCCTGTGTGCGGTCGGTGTGAGACCGCGCACCACATTGGCCAGTGATGCGGGCATTGAGGTGAATCGCGGCATCGTTACAGATCGGCAGCTGCGTACCAACGCACCCAACGTATATGCGATGGGCGATTGCG
>CAXEVD010000169.1:0-4707 GCA_963999395.1 uncultured Halieaceae bacterium | reverse complement strand
GGCGGTATCGCCAACATCAGCTTGGTGACGGCGGGCGGTGATGTCACAGGCTGGGATACAGGCCCGGGCAATACCCTGATGGACGCCTGGATCGGCAAGCACCAGGGCGAACCGTTTGATCGCAACGGCGAATGGGCAGCGAGCGGCGCCGTCATCGCGCCCTTGCTCGGCGCATTGCTGCAAGACCCCTACTTCAGCACGCACCCGCCAAAAAGTACCGGCCCGGAATATTTTCATCTCGATTGGTTGGCGACGCACCTGAGTGGCGCCGAGGCACCAGCCGACGTGCAGTGCACGCTGGCTGAGCTTACATTGGAAAGCCTCGCGCTGGAACTGGCGCAACAGCCCCTCGATGTAGTCAGGGTCTGTGGGGGAGGTGCTCACAATGCCTGGCTCATGCAGCGGCTGACCGATCGGCTGGGGGGCACGGCCGTGACCACCACCGAGGCCATCGGTGTGGATCCTGAATGGGTCGAGGCCTGGGCCTTTGCCTGGCTCGCCGAGCAGACGCTTGCCGGGCAGCCAGGCAACGTGCCTGCGGTTACCGGCGCAAGAGGCCCAAGGGTGCTTGGCGGGATTTTCCCCGCTTGAACACTAGACGTTGTTACACACGGCGGAACCGATAAGTGTTGCCGTGACAAGCTTGATTCGTATTTTCCGGGAATCCCCGCGCACCGAAGTTACGGGTGGATGCCCTGAGTATCGTATTACTGTCAGATGAGCGTCGGGGCGGGATGCCCTGGGTATCGTGTTGCCGTCAGACAAGCGTCTCTGCAGGACACAGTGAGCATGCTATGCCGTCAGATCAGAGCCGGCGCAGGACGCGCTGAGCATCGCATGTCAGGTGACCTGAATCAATGCGAGGCACCTGGATGTCTTACTAGTCTTGCTATCAGCCGGGGCGGGGTCGCTGGATAAAGCGAAAGCGTCTCAGATCGAAAAAGACGCACCGCAGCCACAGGTTGTGGTGGCATTGGGGTTATTGACGACAAATCTGGAGCCTTCCAGGCCCTCGGAGTAATCCACCTCGCTACCGACCAGATACTGATAGCTCATGACGTCGATCAAGGCTGTGACACCGTCACGCTCGATGATCATGTCGTCTTCACTGACGGCTTCGTCAAAAGAGAAGCCATATTGAAAGCCCGAGCAACCCCCGCCCGTGATATAGACGCGGAGCTTCAGGTCCGGGTTGCCCTCATCCTCGACCAACGCACGGACCTTGGTCACCGCGTTGTCGGTCAATCGGATTTCATTGGGGTCAAAAGCTTCGACCACTGTCATGGCGTCGGGCTCCCTGTGGACCGTCTTGGTAAAGGCCGTATTCTACTGAAAAACACCGAGGGGGACTCAAAAAGCAGATCCCCGACGGCTTACGGAAGGATCAGGAAATCGTGGGGTTCGGGTTGGGGTTAGAGTTAGGGGTGGTCTCTGCCGCTTTGGCCTCACGCTTCGCGGCCAGATCATCAGCCACGTTACTGGTGTAGCGCAATCCGCCGTTGACCTTGGCACCCACCGCCATTTCGATCAGGTTGTAATAGACGTCCCCGTCGACAACAGCCCGCTCGGCGAGCTCGAGACGCTCGGTGGCGTGGATATCGCCCTCGACTTTACCGTTGATCATGGCATGAGGCCCCTTCCCCTCCCCTGCCACTTTACCGCCCTCAACGACGCGCAGGATGGCGTCCTGCCCCGGCTCCGCCTGAATGCTGCCGTTGACTTCACCTTCGATATCGAGATTCCCGGTAAAATTAATGTCGCCTCTGACAGTGGTACCGGGCGAAATCAAAGTTGTTCTACCTGATGCTGAGTTCGTCACAACAGCCTCCTTTGGGTTACGCATGATGGCTCTTTTTTTTTCAGTGATCCTGTCTTTGATCATTGCTTCTTTTGATCGGTTGCGTTTCTCTCGGCGCCCCGCGCTGCTGCCACCATGGCGGTGGCATCACCCAGCGCATCGCGCCGCTCCCGTGTTACAACCCTCGGTTCATCGAGCCTGAGGGATGACACAACACTCTCTGGTACGAAGCCCTTCGGTAGAGAAACTGCTACCTGAACCTTTTGTAAATACCGGAATCTCAAGGGAAATACACTACTTTCTTGACCGGTGTCAAGGGCCGCGAGGTTGACAATGTGGTTCTGCTCATCGAGCGAACCCTCAACCAAGACGGAAAGATGGCCCTGATAGATCTCATCATCACCCGTACCGCGATGGACGAGTGAGACCAGCTGCAGGCTATGATTAATGGCGTCATACTCGACCGTCGGGGGTCTCAACACCACAACCTCTTCGCCGTCATCCGGCATCATGACCCCCCGATAAAGGGCCAACATTTCACGCATTTCATTGAGCTGGGTGGCTTGGTCTGCAAGGCTGGCGCGCAGATCCCGCAGCGTTTGCTGGTCGGTGTCGCGCTCGACCGAGAGCTGTGTCACCTGATCCCGCAGTTTCTCTTCGGGGCTGTCAAAAAAAGGCATCTCGCTGTCGCTACTCGCACCCCACCAATACCCCAACAGCAGGGTGACCGATAAGGCGCCGGCCGCGGCGCCTGCGCGCCACCGCCAAGCGTGTGGGTGCACTCGCACCACCATTGTTCGCTCTTGATGTTTTTTCATGAGCCCAATTTACCTTATCGCTCAGGGTGCCAGCGCAATACCGTCAAGACCCATGGTCTCTCGGTAACCCATCAGAATGTTCATACATTGCACTGCCTGACCCGCCGCCCCTTTCACCAGATTATCAATCACAGACATCACCACGACGGTATCGCGCCCCTGTGGCTGCGCCACTGACAGCTGACACGTATTGGCGCCACGCACGTCGCGCGTTGCCGGGTGGGCATCCTTCGGGAGCACCACGACTGCTGGCTCGGCGTCAAAGCGGGTCTCAAACAAAGACTGCAGATCGACGTCGGATGATGTCAGCCTGGCGAACAAGGTTGCATGAATGCCGCGACTCATTGGCACGAGATGCGGCACAAACGTGAGTTGTATCGCCTCATCGGTCATACCGGACAAGCCCTGCTCCATTTCGGGAAGGTGCCTGTGACCGGCTACACCGTAGGCAGCCAGGCTCTCCCCCGCTTCGGTGAGCAGACTGCCGAGCTTGGCCTGCCGCCCAGCACCGCTGACCCCCGATCCGCACGAGGCAATGAGACCACTGGGTTCGATCACGCCCGCCTCAAGGAGTGGCAGGAAACCCAGTTGTACAGCAGTGGGATAACAGCCGGGGCAGGCAACTAATCGGGCGTCGCGAATCGCGTCGCGATAAACTTCGGGTAAGCCATGCACTGCCTGGCCGCAGAGCTCGGGTGCCGCATGGGTCTCGCCATACCAGCGCTCCCAAACGGTCACATCGCGCAGACGAAAATCGGCGGACAAATCGACGACACGAACATCCTGCTCCAGCAGCGCTGGTACTTCGCGCATGGCGACGTTGTGTGGCGTTGCAAAAAACACGAGGTCGCAGGCTGAGTAGTCCGTCTCGGCGGGGTCCGTGAAGGCCAGATCGCAGGCGCCCAAGAGGCTCGGGAACAAATCGTCCAGACGGCGGCCGGCTTCACCCCGAGAGGTGATGAGAGATACCGTGACACCCGGGTGACGCAGGAGAAGCCGCAACAGCTCCACGCCTGTGTATCCGGTTCCGCCGACCACTCCGACCCTGATCATTTTCGCGCCTGCTTCTGTTAGTGTTGCGGGGCGCGTACTGTCTCACGATCGATCGCGCAGTGTCATGGTCGGACGGGCTTTTTACCAAAGCGCAAAAGGACAGCCACATGCTGTGGATCCAGGGCTTTCACGTCATCTTCGTCGTCTGTTGGTTTGCGGGCATCTTCTACCTGCCCCGCATCCTCGTGTACTACGCCCAAAGCCCCGACCCTGAAACCAAAGCCGTGCTGGCGGTGATGGCGCGCAAGCTCTACCGATTCGTCACCCCCTTTATGGTGCTGGCGATTGCACTCGGGCTGTGGCGCTTGAGCTTCCAATGGGAGTACTACCTGTCGTCGGGCTGGATGATCGCTAAACTGTCGGGGGTCGTGGCTTTGGTGGTCTACCACTTTCAGACCGGCGTCTACGTGGGCCGGGTCTGCCGCGGGGAAGACGACCGAACCCACGTGTTTTATCGGGTCTTTAACGAAGTGCCCGTCTTATTCTTGTTTGCGATCGTGCTATTGGTTTACCTGCGCCCGGTATTGAGCGGCTGATCCCGCTGGGGTGCGCAGAGGCGCCCGGCCTGCGATAATCGCCGCAAACAAAAGCAACATTGGTCAGTCATGAGTCGATCTGAAGCGCTCTTTGAGCGCGCCAAACACACCATCCCCGGTGGCGTGAACTCGCCCGTGCGGGCCTTCAAAGCGGTGGGCGGAACGCCCCGTTTCATGGAGCGCGCCGAGGGTGCCTATCTCTTTGATGCCGACGGCAAGCGCTACATCGACTACATCGGTTCGTGGGGGCCGATGATCTGCGGTCACGCGCACCCGCACATCATCGAGGCGGTGCAGCGCGCGGTTTCCAAGGGCCTGAGCTTCGGCACGCCGTCGCCCGGCGAGGTGACCATGGCCGAGCGGATCTGCGAACTCGTGCCGTCGCTGGATCGGGTCCGCATGGTCAACTCGGGCACCGAGGCGGCGATGAGCGCGCTTCGGCTGGCGCGCGCGGCGACCGGGCGCAAGCGATTCATCAAGTTCGAGGGCAATTACCACGGCC
>CAXEVD010000168.1:0-4729 GCA_963999395.1 uncultured Halieaceae bacterium | reverse complement strand
AAGCGGCGCTACGAGCCAGACTCGAACCTGTAGTGGAGATGATGCAAATTAAGGGCGAAAGCGAATGCCGCAATGGCATGTATCAAATCATCGGCGGCAATGATGAGCTCTGCGAGTTTGAGAAAATTCGAGACTTCGGACAACCTGAGCTGTCAGATTGTGCCGAAGGACAAAGCAAAGGCGCGCAAGCGGGCAAGGGCTGTACCAGTCGCAACGATTACGTGCGCTACGCGCTGATCGACGGATTAAGAGAGAAAGAACGCCTCGGCATTAACCCCTATCAGTTTGGATTTATCGGGAGTACAGACTCTCACACCGCGGCACCCGGCGCCGTCAGCGAGTACGAACAACCCTATAAATACGGGACGACGCGTGATCAAACGCTGACTGTAGGCGATCGTCCCCGCGCGGTCGCATTCCAGAATCCGGGCGGACTCGCGGGGGTATGGGCCGAGGAAAACACCCGGGAAGCCATTTTTGACGCGCTAAAACGCCGCGAAACGTTTGCCACCAGCGGGCCACGTATTGCGCCGCGTTTTTTTGGCGGCTGGCACATTCCGGCAGATATTTGCACCACCCCCAACCTTGCCACAGCGGGTTATCAGCATGGCGTGCCCATGGGCGGCGTCCTGACTGCCAAAACCGAAGCCGATGCGCGACGACCACGATTTGTAGTCGCGGCCAGTGCCGACCCTGGCACAGCCAGCGCACCCGGGCATCCACTTCAACGGCTTCAGATCATCAAAGGGTGGGTCGGATACGATGGGGCATTTCATCAGGCCGTTATGGATGTGGCCGGAAATGCTGACAACGGCGCCACAGTGGATCCACTAAGTTGTGAGTCCGAAGGGGACGGTTTTGCGACCTTGTGCGGGGTCTGGGAGGATCCAGAATTTGATCCACTGCAAGATGCCGTCTATTACGCAAGAGCAGTCGAAAACCCCAGCTGCCGGTGGTCGACGCGGATGTGCCTGTCGCTTCCGGAGGACCAGCGACTCGATGGATGTGAACACCCACGTATTCCAAAAGTAATTCAGGAGCGGGCCTGGACGGCGCCAATTTGGTTCGACTCGACACAATGAGCTTTGTTGCCGTAAGGAAAGGGCAGCGAGACGAGTGGCCTCTCATACTACTTAAAAAGCGCTCTGTGAATCAGTGATGGAGCATGCTTAGATATTGTTGATTACAGGGGGACATCACATGCAGCTATCCAACGAGCTTTTCTTCGCATTATTCAGCATTGTCATGGTGGTCGCGGTCATCTGGTTGATGCGCAGTGTCAGCCGCTACAAGGCCTGGGCCAACAGTAGCGATGAGAAAAATATGGATGGGTAAAATCGCCGCGGCGATAGCCAAAGGCGCTTTCTGGCCTATTTGTGCGGCGCTCTTTGCACTCTCAAGCGAAACGCTCGCCGAAGCGGCAACCCCGGATAACTGGCAACTAGCGCAGCCTGCGACCGTCAGCCTCTCTGATGAGGCCCTGGAAGCAGTTCATCAGGACATTGAGAGCGGACGCTACGGATATATCGATGCGTTCCTGGTGGCTCGCCAGGGCAAACTGGTCTTCGAGCAGTACTACGAGCACGACTACCCATCGATCTATCGGCAAGAAGCCGCCACCCCGGGTGCACTGGTCGTAAACGACCCCAGCGGACCCTACAACTACTTCAATCCGTGGTGGCACCCCTACTACCGTAATACGGCGCTGCATTCGATGCAGTCGGTTACGAAATCGGTCGTATCTGCGCTGGTGGGTATCGCGTTATCGCGAGGAGAATTCCCCGATCTCGATACACCGGTGCTCCAGTTCTTCGACGAAACAGTCGTCGAAAACGTTGACGGGCGGAAACGTGATATGACGCTGCGCGATCTGCTCACCATGAGTGACGGATTACTCTGGGATGAGAGCCTCCCCTACAACGATCCCGATAATTCATTCGCCATTATGGCGAAGGCGCACAATTGGGTGCAGTACACCCTAGATCTACCCATGGGGAACGAGCCAGGCAACGTCTTCAATTACAACAGTGGCGCCACACTCATTCTGGGCCATATTTTCCGCCTCGCGACCGGCACCGATATCGAGGAATATGCGGTCGAGCATCTATTCACGCCCCTAGGAATCGATGACTACTACTGGGATAGGACACCCTACGGTCTAACCGATACGCAAGAAGGTTTATATATCTCCGCGCGGAGCCTCGCCAAGATTGCGCAACTCTTTTTGCAAAAAGGTCGGTGGCAAGATGAGCAAGTCATCCCGGCCGCATGGGTGGAGGAATCAACTGCGCCACTCTACCCGACTGGCAAGTCGGATAATGAGGCCTACGGATATTTGTGGTGGTCTCAACCTTATACATTTAAGGGAAAAACAGTCAGAGCACACTTTGGCAAAGGGTTTGGCGGACAAAGACCGATCTTTTTGCCAGATCTGAACATGGTGATTGTACTGACTGGCTGGAATATCCTGCCGGGGCAACCGTTCCTCCATGCCATGAAGGCGGTCGAGCGAGTGACTGCAGCGGTCATCGAGTAGCAGCCAAATACGACAGATCAGCTCACGCCACGTCGCGTTAACCGCCGAAGGGTCCGACTCGTCTCATTTGCATTGCGCGCACGTCGTTGCCCACACAATCTGGCACCGTGTCCGTCGTGGAGAGCAACGTCATGCGTCAAACCTTACTAGCCATCTTACTTCTCACAGCCACCACTGCGTCCGCCGATCCCGCGCTACAGGGCGTCTGGGAGATCGCCAGCACCTCTTATGACGATGAAGCCGTTACCCTTCGCGAGCCTCGTCAGATTAAAATATTTACGTCAGAGAGAGTGATATACACCTATTATTACGAGGTATCTGAACAACAGCCTCACTACCTCTCCGTAGGTCACGGAACCTACTTATACGCCGACGGCAAACTGAGAGAAACCATCGTCAACCACTCAAATCCCGATCTCATCGGTAAAATCTTTGAAGTGACTGTCTCGGTAAGCGACGACGACAACTCGTTCACTCAAGTAGTCGATTTGGGCAAATACGTGCTGCGAGAGACCTGGACCCGCGTGGAATAATACTCCAGCACCTTTAGACCTAACGGCGCATAGATCGCGCTTCTTGGGCGAGAGAAATAATTCGGGTCCGCTCATAGGACGCGCGGGCTTGAACTTTAGGTTCTTGAATCTAGACTAACTCGCGCGGCATGTTGCCCGCGTTAAATCACAAGGGGGTAAAAATGAGATTAATCGTTGCTTTCTTCATGGCATTGGCTTCGTCTCTTACAGTAGCTCAAGAAATGACCGAGATGCGGTCAGAGTTTTTCTATTGCACGCTCAACGATGGCATGACCATGGAAGACGTGAAAGAACAGAGCAAGCAATACGGCGAGTTCTCAAAGAAAAGCGGCACTCATTACACGCAGGCTATCTTGTTGCCTATGCATGCTGGTAAGACAGACTACGACTACATCACCTGGGGCACATGGCCTGACGGTAAGGCGATGTACGAAGAATGGGGTTCCTTCGCCAACAATTATGACGCCGCAACTGAAGAAGTTACCGGCGGTGCAGCGGGTACCTGCCGCAACAGCATTGCCACATTCTTTAACTTGGTTGCGCGCATCCCCATGGACGTCGCGGAACGCGATAAAAAGCACCCTGTGCAGTTCTCAAGCTGCTCTCTAAACGAAGGCGTGACGCTGGAACAAGTCGCGGAACAAGAAATGAAAAATGTGAAGCAGATGGAAGATGCTGGCTTCAAAGGTTTGACCATCGCGTATCACTTGCCTTACATGGGTTTCAATGAAAAACCTGACTTCGACTTCGTGATGAATTACTACTGGTACTCATTCGAGGCGAGAGCTCATGCGGCACAAAACTATGGTGCGTTCGCTGCCGAAAATCCCGAAGGGCAGGAAGCGATGGAAGAGTTAGTCTCCTGCGAAGGTACCAGCTCGTTTGTTTTTGAGACGATGTTCAACAACTTGCCAGATACCGAGGGTTAATCCACTTATCGAGCGCAGCGTAAGCTGCCTCGAACGAAAGCAAAAAAGGCCACCCGCAGGGTGGTCTTTTCGTTTGATGGCGGAGAGAGAGTACTCCGAAAACCCATTTTAACGTTGGCTTAGGGGATATGGTGGTCAACACTTTGCCCCACACTCCGGTGTAGTCGATTCAATCCCTCGTCATTTACTAACCGATCTGCGGCATACTGCCCTACCCCACCACCTGACTAAATAACCCCCCAGGGGGGGCTAACTGCCATTGTGATTGTGATGGTTACCGCCCAGATACATTTGGAAGTGATTTCCCGCGAAAAAACATCCCTCCCGGAAAAACGAGAGAGATGGACTCGCTTTACTCCGAACCTCCAACTGCGGTGTATAAGGCGGACGGACCACCAAAACATTTCATGATCGGATCATAGAGCTTGTTTTCCAGCTGTACGCCGCCGTTTCTGACATACAGATCATTATCGCTGCCCTTTGCTGCGAGTGAGTCATGCCATCGCGCTTGATAGAAATCCAAACCGTCGGCCGGATTGCCCTGCATGGGGTACCATCTATAAACGCGAGCAGTGATTCCAACTTGATCAAGGAACTTATTCATTTCCGCGTCCGCTGCTGCCATTTTTTCTTGGGTGGCTCCGGGTAACCACGAGCAACCTGCAAAATCAACGACGCCAGTGCTTAATGGAGCTTCCGCAACATCCCTAACTCTTACCCAGGCGAGCTGT
>CAXEVD010000167.1:0-4740 GCA_963999395.1 uncultured Halieaceae bacterium | reverse complement strand
CCAATGCGTGGGCGTCCACACCACCGGTCAGTACTTTGCCAGAGCTGGGTATGACCGTATTGTAGGCGCGGGCGAGGCGCGTGATCGAGTCGAGCAGGATGACCACGTCGCGTTTGTGCTCTACCAGCCGCTTGGCTTTTTCGATCACCATGTCGGCGACCTGAACGTGGCGCGAGGGCGGTTCATCGAAGGTGGAGGCGACGACTTCGGCGCCGCGCGCGCCCACCGAGCGCTGCATCTCGGTCACTTCTTCCGGCCGCTCGTCGATGAGCAGTACGATCACGTAACACTCGGGGTTGTTGGAGATGATCGCCTGCGCAATGTTCTGCATCATGATCGTCTTGCCAGCCTTCGGCGGTGCGACGAGAAGTCCACGCTGTCCCTTGCCAATCGGCGCCACGAGGTCAATCAGGCGACCCGTAAGGTCCTCGGTAGAGCCATTCCCCTTCTCCAGGGTTAAGCGCTCATTGGGAAAGAGTGGCGTAAGGTTTTCAAACAGGATCTTGCTTTTGGCGCTCTCCGGGGACTCAAAATTAACGTCCTTCACTTTCAGTAGCGCGAAGTAACGCTCGGAATCCTTGGGCGGTCGAATCATGCCGGTGACGGTGTCACCGGTGCGCAAATTAAAGCGCCGAATCTGGCTGGGGCTTACGTAAATGTCATCGGGTCCGGCAAGAAAGGAACTGTCTGCCGATCTCAGGAATCCGAAGCCGTCCTGCAGGATCTCCAATACACCATCGCCCCAGATGTCTTCGCCGCTCTTGGCGTGGCGCTTGAGCAGGGCAAAGATGATGTCCTGCTTGCGTGAACGCGCCATGTTGTCGATGCCCATCTCCCGGGCCATATCAATCAGTTCCTGAGTCGACTTGTTTTTCAGGTCGGTCAGGCTCATGGGATTTTCGCTGGGGGTGTTGGGGTCACGACGCGGACGTCGCTGTCGTCCCCGTCGGGAGCGACCCTGAGGTGCTTCTTCACCGCCCTTGTCACCACCCGTCTCGGCTTCAGTCGGTGCGTCGCCCGATGCCTCGCTCGATGGCTCAGCCTCGGAGGCTTTGAGTTTGAGGGTACGCCCGTTCATTTTGGTGGTTTCAGTAGCCGCCTCATCGTTGGGCGCATCACTGTTGGTGGCTTCCAACTCTTCGGTGTTGGTGCTGGTTTGGTCTTCCACGAATCGCTTCCGAATAGATAGATAAAAAGGTTCAGTAGGGAAAAGGTCTGTCCCGCCGATACTTGTTGCTTCTTGTGCTGATGCGGGTCGGGGTAGAAATTGACCCGAACGGTCCCTGAGCCCACTCAATCAGCGCGCTGGCCTAGGGCTTTGCGGCTATGGTGCAAAAAGAGAAGTTCGGGTACATCGGGAGCCATACAGGTCCCTACTGTTGCAAGTTAGCACCCGAAGATGGGCGCGTCCAGCAAAAATATAGGGGTATTTATGCCCCTCTGCCACCTGTTGATACCTGTCTATGGCCCCTGTTTAGACTCGGCTGGCGTCTCTTAACATTCGACGGGGGGCTCATCACAAGAGGCTTACGTCTCTTCACATTCGACGGTAGTCTAGGCCACGCTATCGACAAATTCGCTCAGTTGGGTCTTCGACAGCGCGCCGACTTTGGTGTCGACGGCATTGCCGCCTTTAAACATGATCAGGGTCGGGATGCCGCGGATGTTAAACTTGCCCGGCATGTCAGGGTTGGCGTCAACGTCGACCTTACAGACTTTGACCTTTCCCGCGTATTCTGTGGCAATCTCCTCCAGGATGGGGGCAATCATCTTGCAGGGGCCACACCACTCGGCCCAAAAATCCACCAGCACGGGCAGGTCGCTGGAGAGCACCTCCGCGTCGAAGTTGTCGTCGGTCACGTGCAGAATGTCAGCGCTCATAGGTGCTCCGTTGTCAGGCAGGGTGTCAGCCGCGGTCTGGGATTGGTTTCATGGCACCGAGAAAATATCGCACTGCCTGCCAACCGGCAAGCTTTGACCATTACTCCGTTATCAGCTTATGAATACATACACAGGACAAGACGCAACATGGCAGGTCTATCTTTTGCAATGTGCTGATCAGTCGTTGTACGTGGGTGTCACCACGGATCTGGCCAGACGGCTTCAGCAACACAATGGGCAATTGGCTGGCGGCGCCCGTTATACGCAGGCGCGTCGGCCGGTGGCATTGGTGTGGTCCGAGGCCTGTGACTCGCGATCCGATGCCCAGCAAAGGGAGCATGCGCTACGTCGTCTCAGCAGGGAGCAAAAGCTGGCAATCATTGCTGGTGCAGAAGAGAGAGGTTAAGACGTGACCATCGCACCATTCTGGGACTGGGCATTAAGGCAGTATGCCCGGGAACCCACACAAGCACTGCTGCTGACCCTGCAGTCACAGGCCGACCTGGTCATACTGGAAGTGTTGTTCGCTGCCTGGTTGTCTACCGAGGGACACCGTTTAGAGGCGAACGATGTTGCCGCAATGCGAGCCACCACGGGGACCTGGATTAATGAGGTGGTGTTGCCTTTGCGTGCTGTGCGAGAGCAATGGAAGAATGATGAGAGCAAAGAGTGCGCGCGACGGCATTTGCTTCAGCTCGAGGTGGAGGCGGAGCGGCACCTTGCTGAGTTGATGTGGGCCAGCACAGAGGCGCTCCGCTGTGCGCATGCGGATGGTCTTACAAGAGAAATGCTGATGAAAGAGGCCATGGAGCATGCCGCCGCGCGCATGAGCGCCAACATGCTGGCGCTGTCCGGTTTTGAGAACGGTAAATTTACCTCCGAAAGAGAGCAACTGGTGGCACTGCTTCTCGAGTCAAAGTAGTATCGCGCCTCCATCGCAAACGGAACAGGGAGAACGTTGGGCATGAGTACCTCGAAAAAAGTAGTCGGCCACCTGTCCCTGGTTGGGCTGATGATGGCCCTGCTGGGCTGTGGTGGCGCCTCGCAGGAGCAGGAAGTCACTCTAGAGTCGACCGACGCGCGACTCAGCTACGGCATTGGCCTACGCATGGGTCAGCGAATGTCTGCTGATGGTATGCAGGTTGATGTGGCTGCCTACGCGGCCGGTCTTGAGGACGCGATGATTGGTGCGGAGGCGAAGCTGACGGACGAGGAAATCAATACCGAAATGTCTGCGTTTCAGGAGCGGCGTCAGGCAGAAGCGGAAGCCGAGCGCGTGGAGCAGGCGCAGTCAAACTTGGAGGCAGGCAGAGCGTATATGGAGGAGATGAGTGCCAATGAGGACGTGCGAACCACTGAATCCGGGCTGCAGTACATCGTGATGGAGCCCGGCGAGGGTGATAACCCGGTGGCCGCGGATTCGGTCGAGGTACACTACGAGGGCCGGCTGATCGATGGCTCGGTCTTTGATAGCAGCATTGAGCGTGGCCAGACCGTGACTTTCGGCTTGACGCAGGTGATTCCCGGCTGGACCGAGGGCCTTCAGTTGATGAAGCCCGGGGGTAAATTCAAGTTTATCATTCCCCCGGAGCTCGGCTACGGAGAGGGCGGTGCTGGCCAGATGATTGGGCCTAATGCAACTTTGGTGTTTGATGTTGAACTGATATCCATTGCGCCTGCAGAGGGTGATTAATGCACTCCTCTTGGTACCCCCTAGCTACTCATGTGACCCTCACTTTAACCGTAGCAATTTGACAGGGTTAGTTTTGGTTAACTGTGGTGACGCTGATGATGTGCCTTTTACTGTCAGTGGATGAGCGAGTGGTCAATCTCGGTCAGTACGTTGGTACGGTTTTCGGCTAGGGGGCCCAGTTAATGGCCTCACCTTGAGGCCCATAAACTCGTTCGAGTTGATACTTTCGTTCTCTTGAGGGGTTGCTTTCGTCATCTCAATAGCCTTGGTTTTGAAGCAGGCCGTAGCGGCTGCCATGGCTGCCATTCGTGCCGTATCTTCAGTCCACCACCGGCTAGCCCCAGCTTTCATTTCCATAACAGTCTGCGAGACGATTTCGTCGCAATTTGTTTGGTTTGCTGAAGCTGAGTGGCAAATCCCAGCTAAAAAAAAGAGAGGCAAACAGATTGAGCGGCCGCGAGGGATCATAGGAGAAGGCTCCAAGACACGTAAGTAAGTTTACGTATATGAGTTGCGGTCTGGATTAACCCGTGCTTGCTGGAATGGTGTCGCCCCAGCCGCGGCGTTGCGCCAACTTTGTGCGCCTCCGCACTCATATAGAGCATTCGTGGCCTTTGCTAGCAAGGCTGGCTTGAGCGATTACGCCTGAAACCAGGCAGAAAAATATATAAATATAATAAAAACAATAATATAGGATTTTTGGCCCGCCTTTTGCAAGCCAGTCTGTGTCCGAGCTCATGCACGTGTTGTCAAGGTCCGTTAGCTCACGTGCTGGACTACTTATATTTCGATGACATCACGAGGAACTACCATGAACAGAGACAATTCCCGCAGAATTTCCGCAATTGCTTTGCCCGCCGCCCTGGTGTGCGCGTTTTCGGCGTCTTCCCAGGCAGGGGAATGGTCCGCTAATGCTTCAATGACGAGCAACTATATTTGGCGAGGGCTTACCCAGACAGAAAATGAAGCTGCCGTTCAGGGCGGTATCGATTACGCTGGAGATAGTGGTTTTTATATTGGAACTTGGGCTTCCAATGTAAATTATGGCGCAGGCGACGTGTATTCTTATGAACATGACATTTATGCTGGATTCGCCTTTGATACTGGCGACATAAGCTGGGATGTCGGCTACCTCTACTACAATTATGATAAGGAAGCCGAGTTTG
>CAXEVD010000166.1:0-4751 GCA_963999395.1 uncultured Halieaceae bacterium | reverse complement strand
TAAAGAACCACTGCTCCCACTGATAGTACTGCGGGTCGCAGGTGGCGATTTCCCTGTCCCAGTCATAGGCGTAGCCCAGACGCTGTAGTTGAGCGCGCATGTGGTCGATGTTTTGCCGAGTCCAGTCGGCAGGCGCCACTTTGTTGGCAATGGCTGCATTCTCGGCGGGGAGTCCAAAGGCGTCCCAGCCCATGGGCTGCAGCACGTTTTTGCCCTGCATACGCTGGTAGCGCGCGATCACGTCGGCGATGGTGTAGTTGCGCACGTGGCCCATGTGAAGCTTGCCACTGGGGTAGGGAAACATGGCCAGGCAGTAAAACTTTTCCCGCGCCTCATCGGGCTGCACGGCGAAACGACCGGACTCGGCCCACTCGGCTTGCAGCGCCAGTTCCAAGGTTTGCGGTGTGTATTCCTGACTCATTGTTCCTCAATCACAGCAACGGAAGATGTTGGTTTGACCCTGATTGCGCTTTGCGTCCGCCAAGGCCCTAAAGGGCCGGGCAGAGTTTACCAGTATTAGGCGCGATCCCGACCCAATACGAGGGTGATCAGGGCGAAAACCCAGACCGGGAGGCTTCCTGTCGCGGCAAAGGGCGTGCGCCCAGAACGCGGTTGCATGGTGCCGCTGACCACGGCCTTGGTGAACTGGTCTGCCGTTATGGCGACAGCCCCTTTGGCCGTAATCAGGGCACTGACGCCGTCATTGGTACTACGGATCAGATCACGTCCGAGCTCGACCGCGCGGAAGCGGACCATTTGAAAGTGCTGCCAGGGGCCCGCACTTTGGCCAAACCAGGTGTCATTACTGATGGTGACGAGGAGTGCCGTGTCTCGGGCAAAGCGTTGCACGAAGTCGGGGTAAACGATCTCGTAGCAAATGAAGGGCGCAACCGGCAGGTTGCCGGCGAGGAGTGGGCGCTGCTCGGTCTTACCGGCAACGAACTGCGACATCGGCAGGTCGAAAAAAGCGATTGCGCCCCTGAGCCAGCGCTCCATTGGAACATACTCCCCAAAGGGCACCAGCTTCTGTTTGTGGTACGTCCCCGACCCGGCGCCGAGGGCCGTGATGCTGTTGTAGCGCCCCGCGGTATCGCGGGTGGGGATGCCGGTGATGAGCGTGCTGTCCAGCTGCGCGAGTTGTTGGTCGATTGCCTCGATGACATCCAGCAATCGGTCCCGATAGCCCGGCAGCGCCGACTCGGGCCAAACCACGAGGTCATGGTCCTGGGCGAGCGCCGTAGAGCGGGTCCCAAAGTCGGCTAGGATCCCGCTTCTGAAGCGTGGGTCCCATTTTTCTTTTAACGGGACATTGGGTTGCACGACCGCGACCGTAACCGCCTCTCCCTCAGGGACGGTCCACTCTGTGCGCTGCAAGAGTAGCCCCGCGAGCAACAGCGGGCCGACAACTGCTGCCGTACCCACCCAGCGCCCGATATCGCGCGGCTGACTCACGGCATTGGCAACCACGCAGCTGATCGCGACGAGGAACCAGGACGTACCGTAGACTCCTACGATCGGAATCCACCCTGCCAAGGGGGAATCGAGTGCAGCATAGCCTGCATAAAGCCACGGAAAACCGGTGAGCAGCCAACTGCGCAGCCATTCGAAAAGCACCCACAACGAGGCAAATTGAACCGCTCGCCATGCCGGATGCCGGCTCGCGAGTCGCGCAAAGGCCATTCCTTGTGCGGCGAAAAGCAGTCCCAGACCGCCGCAGAACACAGTGGTCAGGCTCAACGCCAGCCAGACAGGCGTATTGCCGTAGACGTGGATACTCACATACACCCACGAGACGCCCGCGCCGAAAAAGCCCGCACCGTAGGCAAATCCGATGCCTCCCGTGCGCTGGGTGCGGTTCAGTGCCGTGTAGAGGAGTCCAGCGCTCAGCGGGATCACCGGCCAGACATCGAATGGAGCCAGACCGAGTGGAAAAATAACGCCAGCCAGTAAGGCTACGCCCCAATTGGGGACCCGGTCGAGCATCAGTCTGTGGTGTCAGTGGCTTCGGTGGTTACCCGCAAACGGGTGAGTCGCCGCTCGTCGGCATGGATGACCTTGAACTCGAATTGATCGAGACGAATCGATTGATTGCGGGTCGGCAGTTGCCCGAAAGCGTTGATCACTAGGCCGCCAATCGTGTCGAACTCCTCGTCGCTGAAAGCGGTGCCGAAGAATTCATTGAATTCGTCGATGGGTGTGAGTGCCTCGACCATGAACGAGTTGTCATTAACGGGGCGAATCAGTTGCCCCTCTTCGACATCGGTCTCGTCTTCGATTTCACCCACAATTTCCTCGAGCACGTCCTCGATGGTAATCAAGCCTGCGATACCGCCGTACTCGTCGATCACGATCGCCATATGGTTGCGATTCTGCCGGAACTCGCGCAGCAGCACATTTAGCCGCTTGCTCTCGGGGACGGCAATCACCGGCCGCATGAGCTCTGTAATACTCGGCACAGCGCCGTCACTCTGAATCAGCGGCAACAGGTCCTTGGCGAGCAACATGCCGATGACATCGTCGATACCATCGCCAATGACTGGGTAGCGCGAGTGGCCGGATTGGACAATTTTGGGCAGCGCTTCCTGAAGCGGCTGATCGGAGTCAATCACAATCATCTGCGCGCGGGGGATCATGATGTCGCGTACTTGCATGTCCGTCACCAGCAGTGCGCCTTCCATGATTTTGCGCGCGTCCTCATCGATGATCTCGTGCTCTTCGGCGAGTGACAGCACGCCCTCCAGATCGGTTTTGTTCTGGGGCTCGCCGCTAATGAAATGCGTCAGTCGGTCCAGCCAGGATCGTTCTTCTGATTCCGGCTTGCGGTCGTCGTTCACGTTGCTAAGCCCTCCGGGGGCCGTTCGGGGTCATAGGGATTGGGAAAGCCGAGGTGCTCGAGTAAATCGATCTCGAGTGCCTCCATCTGTTTGGCTTCCACAGGAATTTGGTGGTCATGGCCCAAAAGATGCAGGACACCATGAATGACGAGATGCGCCCAGTGGGCTTCCTCCGATTTCTGTTGCTGCGCGGCCTCTAGCTGCACCAGCGGCGCGCAGATCACCAGATCTCCCAGCAAGCCGGAGCCGGTCTCTGCCGGCACATCGGCGGGGAAGGACAGCACGTTGGTGGGGCCTGCTTTGGCGCGGTAGGTTTGATTGAGATCCGCCGCCTCGTCATTGTCGGTAATGCGGATAGACAGTTCGGGAGTCGGCTCGGGTAGAGAGGCGGTCTGTGTCAGGGCGTAACTCACCCAGCCCTGCAGTGTGGCGTCAGTGGGCGAGGCAACGTCGGTGGTGCGATCAACGGATAGCAGAATATTCACGGAGGACCCTCGCCGCGGGGAGAGGGATTGCGCTGCTCAAAGGCGTCATAGGCGCTCACGACTCGCTGCACCAACGGATGCCGGACCACATCCTTGGTGCCAAACTCGGTAAAGGTAATACCGGCCACCTCATCCAGCACCGTCATGGCGTGGGTCAGGCCACTCTGCGTGCCCTTTGGGAGATCAATCTGACTGGTATCACCGGTGACCACTGCGGTAGACCCGAAGCCGATTCGGGTCAGGAACATTTTCATTTGTTCGCGGGTGGTGTTCTGCGCTTCGTCAAGAATGATGAATGCGTGATTGAGCGTGCGGCCGCGCATGAAGGCGAGGGGCGCGACTTCAATGATGTGCCGCTCGATATATCTGTTGACCGTCTCGAACCCCAGCATTTCATATAGTGCGTCGTAAAGTGGCCGCAGATAAGGGTCCCCCTTCTGAGAGAGGTCGCCGGGAAGGAACCCCAGGCGCTCTCCCGCCTCAACAGCGGGGCGCACCAACAGGATGCGCTTGACCTGCTCGTTGAGTAGCGCGCGCACCGCACACGCCACTGCCAGATAGGTTTTACCGGTACCGGCAGGGCCTATGCCAAAGTTAATGTCATGGGTGCTGATGGCCGAGACGTATTGACGCTGGTTTTGCCCCCGCGGCCTGACTGACAGCCGTTTGGTGCGAATGAGTCCAGTTGTATCTATGGCGATATCCTCGGTCTGCGGTTCGCCGAGCAGCTCGAGGTCTGCCTCCTGAAGGCGCAGGTGAATACTCTCCGGGCTCAGCTGCGCGCCATTCTCGATATCCGTGTACAGCGAAGACAGCAGTGACGCTGCCATCTGGCAACGCTCGTGGGCCCCTCGCAGCTCAAAGTGATTGCTGCGATTCTGGATCGTGATTTCGAGGCGCTTTTCGATCTGGCGCAGATGGCTGTCCAGCTGCCCACAGAGGGCCGCCAGATGTCGCGCGTCGTTCGGTTCGAGGGAGAGGGTGATATGTGAGGCCAGACCCGGAGGGGTGACCTCGGGCGCCGATTGCTCTGTGTCCAACGGTTTTCACGCCGCCTCTTTCACATTGGGAAACAAACGATACTCGCCTTGCAGGCTGAGTCAACTGCCGTTTAGGGCATTAAACGGGGTCGATCTGACGTCCCAGCAGCGAGTTGGTATAGGCCGCCGTAATCTCGACCTCAGTAAACTGGCCGATCAGAGCAGTGTTTTGAGAGGCAAAATTCACCACGCGGTTGTTTTCCGTGCGCCCCGAGAGCTGTCCGGGGTCTTTTTTCGCATAGCCGGTGACCAATATGCGCTGGGTCGTGCCCACCATAGACTCGGCAATCTGCTGCGCCTGTTGCGCAATGCGAGCCTGAAGAATGTGCAGTCGCTGCTTTTTTACGGCTTCGGGTACTTCGTCGGGCAGTTCGGCGGCGGGGGTGCCGGGG
>CAXEVD010000165.1:0-4761 GCA_963999395.1 uncultured Halieaceae bacterium | reverse complement strand
TGGTGTGGTGGCGGCAACGGTTGGAGATGCAACAAGACCGACCGAACTGGGTGTGATTGGGCCCGACGGACTCGCGAAAACGATTTCAGATTTTAATCGCGCCTTGCTCGATTCGGTGCATTTTTCCCCTGCGACAGAACACGTGGTTAGCTCAAGCGTTGATCAGCGAGATATACAGTATTGGATGATGGTGCCACCCAATTTTGATCCGGCTCGATCCTACCCAATGATCTTGCAAATACATGGGGGCCCTTGGGCATCTTATGGTCCGCAGTTTGCAGCAAACAATCAGCTCTATGCAGCCGCTGGGTACATTGTTGTCTTTGGCAACCCTCGGGGTTCGACCGGTTACGGCGCTGAGTTCGCACACGAAATCGATAACAACTTTCCAAGCCATGACTATGACGATCTTATGGATATTGTTGATGGTGTGGTTTCAAGAGGCTTTGTTGATGAGCAGAGGCTCTATGTCGTGGGAGGGAGCGGTGGCGGAACGCTTACCGCATGGATAGTGGGTAAGACGAATCGATTCCGAGCTGCGGTCGCAGTGAACCCCGTGATTAATTGGCTCAGTATTGTTCTGACGGCGGACCTCGATAAGCTGATGGCAAATTATTGGTTCACCGAACTCCCCTGGGAAAATCCGATGAAGTACTGGTCGCACTCGCCTCTGTCTTTGGTGGGCAATGTCACAACGCCGACTATGCTGATGACTGGAGAGAACGACTGGCGAACGCCTATCTGGGAGGCCGAACAATACTTTAATGCCCTCCAGATTCAGGGCGTCGAAACAGCGTTGGTGAGAGTGCCTGGAGCTGGCCATTGGATTGAATACCGGCCAAGCCAACTGATTGCAAAAGTAGACGCAGTGCTTGCCTGGTTTGAGCGATTTAGTGATGTGCCGACGCTAGCTGGAGAGGAGTAAGTCGTCGCTGATCAGTGAACAGCTGAAGGCGACAGTTTAACGGCCGGCCACTTAACAGATTTACGGCCATATTGTCTGAGTTTGATCAAAACGCTGGTGCCATAGTTGCAAATGAAATCACTCGTTTTCCAGATAGTTCTCGTGGCGTTCGCGATGACCGCGCCAATACTCCTTGCTGCCGAAAATAGCGCAGAGTCATTTGACGTCAAGGAGCACTACGACAAAACTGAGGTGATGATCCCGATGAGGGATGGCGTCAAGCTATTTACGGCGATCTACACGCCCAAGAACCGCACGCAGCGCTATCCAATTTTGCTTTATCGAACCCCTTACTCGATTGGTGCATATGGCGAAGACTATGTGGCGCCAGCCAAATTGGCGCCATCTCTGGAGATGCTTGCTGAAGGCTACATATTTGTCAGTCAGGATCTCCGTGGCACATATAAGTCAGAGGGCCAATTTGAGGTGCTTCGAGTCAATAGGCAGAAAGGTTCAGGCGTTATGTCTACGGATGAAAGCACTGATGCCTACGACACAATTGATTGGTTGCTCGAGAATCTGGATGACCATAATGGGCGCGTCGGTCAATGGGGTGTGTCTTACGCAGGGTGGACGACTGTACAGGGCATGATTGACGCCCATCCGGCGCTTAAAGCGTCCTCTCCGCAAGCATCGCCTTCCGACATGTTTATTGGAGATGACTGGCATCACAACGGTGCTTTTAGGCTGACTTATGCCTTTGCGTGGATGAACTATGCGGCACAGGAGCGGAGCAAACCAACGCAAGTGCAGCCTGAGCCATTTGATTACGGTACGCCCTGGGGTTACGAATTCTTCCTCAATGCCGGTCCGACTTCTGACCTGAATAAGAAGTTTTTTGGCGGAGGGGTTCCCGGTTGGGAGGATTTTATCGAGCACCCCAACTATGACGAGTACTGGCAGCGACGGAATGTCCTGCAGTACTTGGACAACATAGAGCACCCCATTTTAAACGTTGCTGGCTGGTTCGACGCTGAAGATTTCTATGGCCCTGTATCGATCTATCAAGAAATAGAGCGGAGAAACCCCGTCAATCAGAGCACCTTTGTATCCGGGCCTTGGAAGCACGGCGCATGGCATAGGGAGCGTGGTTCGTCACTTGGCGACATTCAGTTTGGCAGCGAGACATCTGATTATTTTAAAAAACATATTGTGACCCCATTTTTCAGGTATCACTTGAAGGGAGAGGGCGACTGGAATCCTCCAGAGGCTATCGTCTTCGAAACTGGCCGAAATCGATGGCGCAACTTTGATCAGTGGCCGCCGCCGGATGTCAAGGTCAGAAAACTTTATTTTCACTCGGGAGGGAGGCTGTCGTTTGATGAGCCGGACGCCCAGATGATTGGCAATGACGAATACGTCAGCGACCCCAACAAGCCTGTGCCCTTCACAACTGACATCTCTGTTGGGTTCCCGGGTCATACGTGGATGATTGAAGATCAGCGACTAACCTCAACACGCACTGATGTTCTGGTTTATGAGTCTGAGGTGTTAACTGAGGACATCACCATCGCTGGGCCCATATTGGCTAATTTATTTTTATCCAGCACCGGAACAGATGCTGATTTTTTTGTGAAGTTGATCGATGTCCACCCGGGAGATTACGTTGCGCCAGCGTCAAGTACAGCCTCGGTGCCTATGGGCGGCTACCAAATGTTATTGGGTGTGGAGGTGATGCGGGCCAAGTACCGCAATAGTTTTGCTAACCCTGAGCCATTACAGCCTAATCAAGTGACGCCTCTCTCATTCCATATATGGGACAAGTTCCATACCTTCAAAAAAGGGCATCGAATCATGGTGCAAGTGCACAGTTCTTGGTTCCCTGCCTATGATCGGAATCCACAACAATTCATGGATATATACCAGGCAGATGCTGGTGATTACCGTAAGGCGGTGCAGAGCATCTATAGATCGACGGCGAGCCCCTCCCACCTAGCGTTGCCCGTTATGGTCCAGAAGGGGGCTAGGTAGTGACAAGTCCGACCTCTACCGTATCAAGGCCGATTGGCCGCACCAAGACACGTTTGGACGCTTGAAAACCTAACGCTGCCAATACCAGCTGTTAAACAACACCAATCAGGGAGCAGATCCCAAAAACTCCCTCCGGGTTGAGGGCTATAAGCGCCCGCTGACTTTGGGACTACCGAAGAATTCGGAGATGATATAACGTATCATTTCTATTGAGCGCGCACCTTAATGCAGAGCTTTACCAGTCCAGCTAGAGGTGGCGTCCCAAAAATCTGACTTGATACTGAACTCCAAGCTCATAGCCATGGCCCTAAAACAGACCGCAATCAATGACTGCGTCCTGCACGTCTGCACCTCATGTAGGCCGAGCGGGCATAGCAGGCATCCAGCTACACAACGCCCTGGCTATCGGCTATACGAAAAGCTTTTCGCGTCTCTGCAGCACGGTCCACTGGCGGGCCGCGTTGAAGTCAAACCAGCGCAATGTCTCAGTCTATGCCCAAGGCCTTGTGGTATCGCTGTCTCTGCACATAACAGCTGGACTTACTTGTTTGGAGACCAAGACCCTAATGGTGACGTGACCGAAATCCTCAGCTGTCTGCAGCTTTACCTAGAATCGGAGGACGGGATGATGCCGAGAGAGGAGCGGCCAGCATCGCTCCAAGCGAGTGTGCTAGGTCGCCTGCCTCCTCCCTGTCATACCTATGAAATCGAATAATCAATCAACAAAACAGCGCCCCTTTTGCCTGACCCATTGTGGGCGAAATGCTCTGACGACTGCTGCGATAACTTTATCTGTAAGCCTTTGGCTGCTGATTTGGATGGTCCGCTGATGTCGAGCGACCTCCAGATTCGTGACCTTACTGTCGGGTTCTCTGGCCGAACTCTGTTCAGGGCGCCTGACATGGATATCCCCGCGGGGACAATGCTCGCCGTTTTGGGCGCCAATGGCTCAGGTAAAAGTAGTTTTATCAAAGCGCTCTTGGGTGTTTTGAGCCCATCGTCGGGCGAAGTGATTTGGCCTCACCAAAAACCTCATGCTGTCGCCTATCTGGCACAGAGAACGGAATTTGATCAGCTTTTCCCTCTACGCGTCAGAGATCTGATCGCCATGGGTAAGTGGCGAGGCACTCGCTTTTGGAGTCGGCGTAGTTGGGCGCACAGTGATGAGTTGCTGGATGCTGCTGAGCGAGTGGGTCTACAAGGCGTTTTGAACGAGCCAATGCACATTCTTTCGGGCGGTCAGTTACAACGTGCACTTTTTGCCCGCGTCATTATGCAAGACGCACCTTTCGTGGTTTTAGACGAACCCTTCACGGCGATAGACGAGAAGACAGAGCGGATGCTTCAGGAACTTGTTTTAGAGTGGCGAGAACAGGGCCGCACAGTGGTGCTGGCGATTCATGATCTGTCCGCTGTTTTACAACATTGTGATGCTGCTCTGCTATTGGGAGAGGGTCGCGCGACATTTGGTGCTCCGGGGGAGGTGCTAACGGCCGAAAATTTGATTGACCAGGGATACCTGTCACGCGATCGAGCTGCCTGGATCGTCGACCACCAAGTCTCGTTGGGCCTGCAACGCAGTGCTTGATTTAGTCTCAGAAATGTGGGGCTACAGTTTTATGCGGCGTGCCTTCGCAGCGACTACCATCTTGTCTATTTCGATGGCTCCGGTTGGTGCCTTTCTTGTGCTTCGCAGGCTTTCGCTTGCAGGGGAGGCGATGGCACATGCCATTACGCCCGGTATTGTCATCGCTTTTGTCTTTACCGGCCTCTCCGTCACGTCGCTTCTTGTCGGGGGGCTGGCGGCGGGCATGGCTGTGGCTTTG
>CAXEVD010000164.1:0-4767 GCA_963999395.1 uncultured Halieaceae bacterium | reverse complement strand
ACAAGCCATATCACTCTGAGGGGCGTTGGAACGGGCTACTCGGGTCCCGGGCTGTCCAATAGCGTCTCTGTGTATACAGATGAATCCTATGTGTCCCAGCAAGTTGGATCTAACCAATTGTTTTATGACATGGCGTCTGTGCAAGTTCTGAAGGGTCCTCAGGGCACTCTGTATGGTCGGAACACAACGGGCGGGGCGATGTTGTATGCCACAAGTGATCCTGATCTCGAGGGTTATTCAGGTTACGTTCAGGCAGGCGTCGCCGAGTTAGACACCACTGAGTTAGAGGGAGCGGTGAACATCCCACTCGGCTCGACCGTGGCCGTGCGTCTGGCTGGCAAATACAACGACCGGGGCGAGGGCCACGTTACTAATGTATTGAATGGCAGCGAAATCGGTGGAGAAAAAGAAACGGGTTTTAGAGCAAAGGTGCTTTGGCAACCGTCAGACCGCCTTTCTCTTGTTTTCAAGTACGAACAACTCGAGCTTGAGAGCAATGACGAGGGATCACTTAGATCTCAGCTAGGAGTTGGGCTGCAGTGTTTTTATTGTGAGGATGGTTCGCTAGACGGCGCAGGCCTAGGTTTTTATGAGACCAACCAAACACCGATCGCACAATCTGAGCAAGCGGTATTGGCAAATATGGGTTACCAGGGCATCGCTGGAGGTACCCTGCGCCACCAGATGGAGATCGACATTCAGGCGCTTAATGTTGATTTTGACGTGACCGATAATCTGACCCTTTCGAGCTACACCCAGGTCAGAGATATGGAGCGCATAGGAGGCCAGGACCAGGACGGCAGCCCTTATGACGCGCTTCATGCGTGGGCAGGCAGATTTTCGGAAGATGAGAAAGGAGGGATTCAATTTGAATCCTTTACCCAAGAACTGAAGTTAGCCTCCAGCTTCGATGGGTCGTTTAATTTTGTATTGGGTGCGAGTTACCTTGACGACGATAACGAGTTCACCCTTGGTTATATGGGAGAATTATTCGGTTACTTTTTGCTGGGCAGAACTGAACATGATATGGAGTCGACCTCTTTTTACTTTGACGGTTCATATGAGCTGACTGATGCATTGACGCTCACTGGAGGGGTGAGGAACACGAAGGATGAGCAGGATTTGACGACTTTTGCTTTCGGCGCCACGGGTAACGACAGCTCAAGTTTTAGTGACACCACATACCGCGTCGTACTGGACTATGACGTCTCCGATTCTTTGATGGTGTATGGCAGCTTCAACACTGGCTTTAAGTCGGGTGGCTTTAACGGGTCTTGGTTTGGGCCCACGCCAGAGGTTCAGCCTGAGGAGATTGATTCCTTTGAGCTGGGCGCGAAGTATGCTGGCGAAAGTATTTCTTTTGAGGCAGCCTTTTTTGACTATGACTGGACCAATCTCCAGGTTGCTGTGTTATCAAATGATGTAGGTGGATTAACACAGGAAAATGCAGATGCGGAGATGACAGGTTTCGAATTCAGCTCGACTTTCCGACCCTCAGAAAACCTCAGTATTTGGATAGCAGGTACATGGTTGGACGGTGAATACACGACATATAACGCCTCAACTCACGTGCCTGCCTCCACGATTACTCCGGGGGCTCGAGGTTTTGTTGGCGCCGTATCAGAGGACTTATCGGGGTACCGGCTCGCTAATGCCCCTGAGTTTAGCTTGAACGGCAATATCACCTATCGCTTCCCCATAGGCGCCAATTTTGACGCAGACTTATCTGCGCTTGTTTACTACAGTGATGAATACGATATGACGCCGGGCGCATCAGGCATAGCGCGTATCGACAAGCAGGACAGTATGACGATCGTTAACCTTAATTTGACCGTGCGGCATAGCGCTGGCTGGCAAGCAGACCTCTACGTTAGAAATGCAACGGACGAGGAGTACTACACCGAGAAGACCACGCAACCCCAAGGCGCGTTCGGTGCTCCGGCGCTACCCCGAGTCGTAGGCGCCAGAATAAGATACAACTTCTGATTAAAGGCTTCTTACAGTAAGTCATTGTGGGTCCCCCGATCTTTCGGATCGGCGGACGGCGACAGTGGCTCAGAAGGAGGCGAGGTAAATATCGTGACTGCTCCAGACATAATGTCCGCTGATTACGAATCGAATCCATGGCCTATTCTTAACGAGATTCGAGAGAACTATCCAATAACCTTTCATGACGGTTTGAATAGTTGGCTTCTGTCGCGGTTTGAGGATGTCGAAAAGGTGCTAACGTCACGAACCTTTACGACAGAAAACTATGCATGGCAGCTCGAGCCAGTCCACGGCCCCACCATTCTTCAGTTGGAGGGGACCCGTCATCGCTTAACTAGGGGCATCATTACACCCACGCTCAGAGGGCGTTCAATGAGGGACACCTTTGAGCATGTGATCACCAGAAACTCCGAGCGTTTGATTGATGACTGGCGGAGAGAAGGCCAGGTTGATCTCGTCAAACAATTCACTCAAAAGCTTCCCCTTAGCGTGATACTGGATGTTCTGGGCTTGGATCAGGATATGAAACCCACATTTCATATTTGGTACAACGCGATACATGATTATTTTACAAATATAGCCGGTGACGAAGAAGTTCACCAAGCAGGACTGAGAGTCAAAGAGGAGTTGCAGGCATATATGCTCCCTTTGATCGCCGAGCGAAAGGCAAATCCCGGCGATGATTTGATCAGCAGAATCGTACACGCAGAAATAGAAGGCGAGCGTCTTAGCGATATCGAAATTAAATCGTTCATAAGTTTCTTGCTCGTAGCGGGAAGTGAAACCACTGACTTGCAAATGGCCAATATGTGGCTTCGTCTGATTGAGCACCCAGATCAGCTCGAGGCAGTCCGGAAAGATCGCTCGCTCATTCCTATGGCATTCGCGGAGACGCTGCGCCACACGCCGGCCGTGCTGATGATTATGCGCCAGGCCAGTGAGGACACAGAGTTCCACAACACAACGGTTCGGGCTGGAGATCTGGTTACGTTACTTCTGGCAGCGGCCAATCATGACCCGCGCAAGTATGAAAATCCCGAGGAGTTTAATATTTTCCGTGAGGGAGTGGACCCGGCGATAGAGCTCGAGCAATACGCGAGTCACAGTACTTTTGCGCGAGGTCGCCACTTTTGTATCGGCAGCAAGCTGGCGGGGTTTGAGGTTGAAATTTCCGCTAACCAACTGTTGGATGCGATGGATGATATCGCGTTTGCTGACGGCATAGCGCCCAAGCAGGAGGGTAACTTTGTTCGCGCCCCTCGCTCGTTTCCAGTGACGTTCACACCCAGTTGAAGAGATATGGACAAACTGTATGCTGTGCCGGTGCTTGATACAAATAGTCTGGCACCAGGTGGCCCCAACGATGTTTATCAACTGGCAGCAGCTCGCTAGTCTTGCCATCGCACCCTTCGATTTCCGTCTGACCACAGGATGGTGATGGTTCTGCTTGTAAACCGCCACCCATCAGGGGTGCGGATCAGCTCGTCTTCATACCGACCCCCCATCTCAAAGTGCTCGCCGTCAGCTAATCCCTCTTTGTACATATGGACCGTGAAATAGCATCCTGCCGTGGCGCGGTCCCCCTCAATTGTGGCCCACTGATTACCGTTAATGTGTTGAGACGACGAGAGAGGCTGGAGGGCCTCTTGAATGGTTTTTTTTAGCGCCTCAATGTTGTCCGTAGATCCGGTAACGAAGTGATATGTCGCATCGGGAGTGAACATTGCGTCGAGCTTGTCGTAGTTGCCAGAGTCGATCGAGTAGGAGTAGCGGTTTTGCAATTCCAGGATGCGCTGTTTATCTGCGATTGCTCCGTTGCTAGTGGCCATGTCCCAGCCCTCTGTAAAGTCGTCGTTTCAATGTCGCGTGTTGCTTCACCGCTCAACGACCAGCCGCCGTAGCTCCATTGAGTCAGCTACCACTGGGTGATGGGAGCCGCGGTGTGGTGGCCGACGTCGAGAGGGTGGTAGTCAGGTACCGCAGATACTGGCAATAGAGCGATGGTAATGTTGAACCGCCGGCTCATTTTTGCCAATCAGAAAGCTGTCATTGGCACCTGCGTGTAGCGCGCCCTGCACGGTCGCCACAAGTGCATAGTCCTCGTCCCTGACCGCTTGCAGCGTCATCTGGCTGAAGCTCTCTATCGTCGCCTTCTCTTCGTCGGTTGCAGGTGCCTCAGCGCTCAAGATGAGCTGCCGGGTGACGGTTGTGGTACTGGTCTCGCCTGGGTAGACGAATCCGATCAGACACTGGCCCCCCAGGATCGCGGAAATAGAGAGATTCGGGAACACCGAATGCACTACGCGGATGTAAGACTCGGGCGCCTCCCAGTTCTCAGGTGCTGTCTTGTTGAGCTCGGTGATATCTTTTCTGGCAATGACCATCCGTTGGTGTGCGCCCCAGGTATCGTGTACTAAAAGGTTTCCCACCGTGTAGGGGCCCACCGTTTTGCCGTGCACGCTGTCGTGATGGTAAACCTCTAGATAACCGTCCAAAGTGGCTTTCCAGCCCGCGCCGGACAAAAAGCGCTCTGTATAGAGGTGCCAATGCTCGAGATTTTGATGTGCCAGCTTCTCTGCGAATTCTCCTAACCAGTTATCCAGATCGAGAGGCTCCCCGGGCGTCAGGCAGGCAAAAATGACCCCCGATCGCTCATCGCATGGCAGTTCCGCCAGTCCCATGCTGGCCCGATCGACCTCGCCGAAACTGTCTTCTCCGTAAACGCCAATCAATTCGCCTTTATTACTGTACGTCCAAGCGTGATACGGGCAACTGAAC
>CAXEVD010000163.1:0-4769 GCA_963999395.1 uncultured Halieaceae bacterium | reverse complement strand
TGAGGGAAATCAAAATCCGGGAGAGGAATTTGACTAGCTCAAAATCTGGATTACGAGCTGAGGTCCTGGGCGGCTGGCTGGACGCGGACAGGGACGGCGTCGCCGACGACCCCAAGATCGTGGCGGCGCTGGCAGACAGTTGAGCGGCTGCAGGTTGTTTAGATGCCTCAGGGGCTAGCTGATGCGGCGGCCCCCGACTCCAAATCTTCCTCAATAAATCGCAGGATGGCTTCCAGCGCGATTTCTCGTGGGAAGTCGTTCTGGTCGGCAAAGGTCGCCTGTGACACCTAATGCTGGCGAGCAATCGGCACCGACATGGCCCAGTGGTCAGCGTTAAAAAACACAGGATGGTCTAGCCGGGAATCACTTGATCGTAGAACACCAGCTGGCTGCCGTTACGGCCGTCTTTCATTGCACTCAGCTTCTTGTGGGAGTGCTGTAGCCCATTGGAAATATTTTCCGGATCAGGGAAGGACACCACCGAGTAGTAACGGATGTGCTCGAGCAGTATGTGCTCGGCAAACCAGGCGTCGCGATTGGCGGGGCTCAACGTTTCGAGTGCTTTGTAGTCTTTTTTTTCGCACTCGGCGCGCGGCATTATGGTGAGGTTAACGGCTGCGCCAGACAGCGCTGGTGTTTTCACCGCGCTTGGGTATGGTGTTTTTAGGAGTAGCAAAAGGGGCAGGGAGCGCCACAGCATTCACGTTACACAACTCAATAAGGGGAAGAGAATGAAAAAGTGGTTACTGGTTTTTTTGATGTGCGTCACGCCGCTGGCGCTGGCGGATGGTCACGGCGATCTGGGGCTTGAAAAGCGTCAGCCCGACGCGCCGATGAATGTCACCTCGGTGGTACTGGGTGAAGAGGTGAGCTCAATCAGTGCTGAGGGTGACATGGAGGGCTATGGTAGGGTCTATGTCACCTATCACTTGAGCTATAACGCGGCGCGCACTGGCGGCACCGTGGATGGTCAAGGCCGGGGTTTTACGGCGGATGGCTATGCATCCGGCCGTTTTCAGGGCTTCTGGGAAATGGTTGATGGAGTGGTCGTGATGCGTAACGTGGTGAACATCACCGACGACACCATGAATCTCGATGTGATCAAGTTCAACCCGCTGACAAGAGAGCTCGTGGTACAGGCCTATATTTTGAAGTAGATCTTCAGCCGGACATAAAAAACCCCGCGGCTGCGGGGTTTTTTATACCGTGCTGCGGCAGCGCCGGAGCAGAGCATCTCAGCGATCAGCTTTTGATCTGCGCCTTGATGGCCTTCTCGCTGGCCTTGCCGTAGGGAGGCAGCATGCCGCCCAGCTTGGCCACGTTGAACTTCAGAGTCTGGCTGTAGATCGACTTAGCGTGGCTGAAGGTCTTGAATCCTTCGATGCCGTGGTAGGAACCCATGCCGGACGGACCGACGCCGCCAAAGGGCATGTCCTCCTGCGCGATGTGGAAGATCACGTCGTTAATGCAGACACCGCCTGACGTGGTGCGATGCAGGAAGGTTTCCTCTTCGCCCTTTTCCGTGCCGAAGTAGTAGGCTGCCAACGGACGCGGGTTTGCGTTGATGTAGTCGATGGTCTCATCGAAATCCTTGTAAGTACGGATCGGTAACAGCGGGCCGAAGATTTCCTCTTCCATACAGAGCGCGTCACTCTCTGGCGACACGATCAGTGTGGGCGGGATCTTGCCAGTGCCATTGCTGAAGTCTTCATTCGCGGGGTTCAGCGGGATGACGCTACAGCCGCGCTGCTCGGCATCTTCAAGGTAGCCACTCAGGCGCTTGTGGTGACGCTCGTTAATCACTGAGGTATATTGGTCATTGTCGCGCAGGCTCGAGTACATCTCGTTGACCGCTTTGGTCGCAAGGCTGATCACTTGCTCCAGCTGCTCCTCGGGCACCAGCAGGTAGTCGGGCGCGAGGCAGATCTGGCCAGCGTTAAGCGTCTTGCCGAGCATTACGCGCTGCATTGCCTGCTCCAAATCCGCTGAGCGGGAAATCACGACCGGCGACTTGCCGCCGAGTTCCAGTGTTACTGGCACCAGGTTGCGTGCCGCGGCGGTGAGAATGTGACGCGCAATATTGGTCGCACCGGTGAAGATCATGTGATCGAAGGGGAGGGCAGAGAACGCTTGCCCGACTTCTGGGCCGCCCGAGAAGGTGGTGACCTCGGTGGGGTCGAAGGCCTCGGCGATGATCTCCTCAATGACCTTTGAGGTTTCGGGAGTGAATTCCGAGGGCTTGATCATGGCGCGGTTGCCCGCAGCGAGGATGCCTGCCAGCGGCTGAAACACCATCGCCACCGGGAAGTTCCAGGGTGCGACGATACCGACTACGCCTTTGGGCTGGTACTGGATATGAGACCGTCCACCCAAAAGCCCCAGCGGGAAGGTGGAAGGGCGTTTCTCGTCCTTCATCCACTTCTTCAGGTGCTTGCGGCAGTGCTTCATCGAGCCGATAGAAGCGGCAACGTCGGTCATCAGGTTGATCTGGTCAGGACGGCAGACGAAGTCCTTGTTGATGGCTTCGCTGATGCGATCCGCGTGGCGGACCAGGACGTCGATCGCGCGGTTCAGGCGGTCTATGCGGGTCTCCGCTGAGACAAAGCCTTCCTGCAGGTAGCTTTCTCGCTGCGCCTTGAGCGCGTCCTGCATTTTGATTTCGATATCGGGGCTGACTACGACTTGTTGCGGGGCATTCATTGCTCTTCTCTTTGCTAAGGGTTGAGGGCGGCAGTATACACATTTGCTCCGGCAAAGTGGCCTGATCAGGAGCGTTTGGTTAAATCACTTTTAGCTATATAAATGTAATATAACTATATGAAAAATAATAACTTATTAAACGCGTCTAATGCGGGTCCAGCCGATCGCAGAGCCAGCCCGCGGCTTTGGCAGGGATGCTCTCACCGTATCGATCCAGCAACCACTCCTCTGCGGTAAAGGCCATCATAGTGGCCTTGAGGCCGAGTCGGGGGAGGGGTTCGGGTTCCCACCGTTTGAGTTCTTCGAGTGAGTGCCGTGTAACCCACGGCATGCGGGTTCGGTCGGTGTCCTGACCTGTAAGCAACTCAGCCAGTGTCTGGCCGAATAGAAAGCTGGCGCCCACGCCTTCGCCGACATAGCCGCCCGCGGTGGCGATGCCGGAGAAGGTGTCGTGGATGACATGCGGGTGCCAGTCACGGGGAACGCCTACGCTGCCGCCCCAGTTGTGGGTAAAGCGCACCCCTGTAAGCTGCGGGAAAAGACCGAGAGCGATGCGTTCCCTTTGCTGGCCGGTGGCCCGCGTGTCGCCGAGCCCGTGTTTCGGGAGACCACCGGCCTGATAGTGGCCCCGGGCGCCGATCACCAGTCGGTTGTCGGCGGTGCGCTGCAGGTAGGTGGCCGCGCGGGTGCAGTCAGCGAAGGTCTCGTTGTTGGCAAAGCCCAGGCCTGACCACTGCATATCGCTCAAGGGTTCGGTAGCGACCATGCCGGTCTGCACCGGGATCAGGCGCCGGTGCAGCGGGTTACCGGCCTCGGAGTAGCCCTCGGTAGCCACAACGATCTGGCCTGCTTGAATACTGCCCCGGTCACAGTGGATGACACCTGAGTGAATGCCATGCGCGCGGGTGTGCTCGAACACTCGAACCCCCAGCGACTTGACCACCCTCGCCAGCCCCGTCACCAACTTGGCCGGTTGTATGCGGGCTACGTGGGGCGTGAACACCGCACCACCCGGATTCGCCACCTGAATGCGTTGGCTGAGCTCGGTCGGTGTGAGCCAGCGGTAGTCGTCTTCGTCGAACCCCAGACCGTGAAAACCGGCGAGGAATTTTTTCGCTCGCGCGATCTGCACGCTGTGCCGGGCTGCGCCCATGACGCAACCGCCGTGATGAAAATCGCAGTCGATGCCCTCTTTAACAAGGATCTCGCCGGCGCGCGAGACCAGCTGCGTCAGTTGTTGTCGTGCGTTAGTAGGCAGGGTTCCACTGTCATCAGTAAAAGCATCGTAGCCCTCTAGTGCCCCCATCAGCCAGCCGCCATTGCGCCCGGAGGCGCCGTGTCCAATATGCTTGGCCTCGACCAGCACCACGTCGAGGTCGGGTTGAATCTGCTTCAGAAAATACGCGGTCCAGAGTCCGGTATAGCCACCGCCTATAATCGCGATGTCCGCGGTGGTGTCGGTCTCAAGTGGGGGCTCCGCGGCGGCGCGCTCGAGGCCATCCCACCACAGGGACGGGCTGGCCGCTTGTTGGACGTCAGGATGAGGCGTCGCAGCTTCCATCACTGAATGGTGCAGTCAGATAGCGGCGCGATCATCCGCTCAGGCATTCAATCGGCGTTCCAATTCGACATGGAAATGCCGCAGCCGCTGCTCCTGCTCGCCCCAGAGTTGTCCCCTGAACGCCTTGCTGCGCATGCCCTCCTGCACCGAGGGCAGAAACGCCGCGTCCTGGCTCAACACCAGCCCGAGACCCGGGTCTTCGTCGATAAGAAAGCTCTCCGTCTCGGGTCGCACGCTACCGGTGACATCCGTGCCTTCGGGTAGGCCCATCCACGCAGGCGGGCAGTAGTTGGGATCATCCACCGGGAACATCAGCGTCATGGTGTCGTACCAAAAGCGCTCGGGGTCAGTATCGTGGGGGATGAAGCGCATCAAGAAAATGGCCTCGGGGTGGCAGCCTATTTGTACATTCGGGAAGATTCCGGTCGCCCAGCTATCTGAAAGCTGGCCATCGGTGAAGCGCTCATAACCCAGGCCAAGGCTGTCAGACCGCTCCCGTTTGGCCTGC
>CAXEVD010000162.1:0-4833 GCA_963999395.1 uncultured Halieaceae bacterium | reverse complement strand
ATCGATAGGCGCTTTTTTTCGCTCGTCAAAGAGCCCCAATAGCTGTTCAACCTTGGCCGGGTCGTCGAGGTGCTTGGCAATTTCGATCACCGCTTCGCGCTTTCCCTTCTCCTCGTGGTAAAGCCAGATAAAAACCGCGATCGGCACAACAAGGCCAGTGAGCACGCCAAGCACGGGGATGGTTTCGCCAATCATGGGGTCTTTCCTGTCAGTGCAAAATGTAACGCAAAGGTAACATCAATAAAGAGAGAAGTAAAGGTTACATTTCGCGCTCTGGCGCACCAGTAGAAAGATTGGGGAACTGCGCTACCGGGCGGTGCGCCGCCATCGGGCTGTAAATTGATTCACCTGGCTACTGTCTAAAGGGGGTGATGCACTCAATCTTCCCAACAGGTGAATCGATAGCTGTCCAGCTGATCCCAGAGTTGCCGGTGTGTCTCTGACGATAAATCCTCTGAGCCAGTCATATGCGTTACTGCCTCTTCTAGCTGGGCCCTGCTCTCAAACGACATGACAAAAAAGGTATCCAAATCAGACTGGTCGGTATCCATGATCGGGTGGGGGAAGCGTTTACCGACGGGCCCGGTAGTCGACAGAAGCTGCTGCTGCTCAAGTGAGGCAGAGAGTTGCCGTATCGTCTCGGCAAATGTCGCAGCTGTTACCGAGGGCTTCAGTTTCACCGCGCTTAATAAATGCACCATGGCGAGTCCGACATAAAAATGGTGAGAACTGCTTATGCTCATACAGGTGCTGCTTGGTGACAATATTTTCAGTCAAATCAGCCGCGCGGGTTGTTTGAAAATCCGATAGGTACTGCGTACGGTGTGCTCACTCAAATAACGCAGCGATTACCAATGGCCCAACGACTTTTGTCTGCGCTGTGCGCTGCATTCTTCATGGTCAGCAGTGCCTTTGCTGACGACTTGGCGGGAAGTCCCACTGCTGCTGAGCCGCAGTCATTTCCTGTCGTGAGGGCCCCAGCGGAGCGCCGGGTGCCTGCCGAATGGGAGCCACAGGAGGCCATTTGGCTTCAGTGGCCGGGCGAGTGGGAAAAGACCTACGAAACGGCCTTTGCCGCTTTCAGTTGCATCATCATCCAGTATGAAAAGTTACACGTGCTTTATCAGTCGCCGCAGGTTCTTCACCAGGCACAGGCTGCCTTACTCAATGCGGGCTGTAATCCTGACCATGATTTGATCACGTGGCACGATATTCCGAATGACAGCGCCTGGATGCGCGATAACGGCCCTGTATTTGTCGAGGATGACGGCGAAATCCGCGTGCAAAACTGGCAGTTCGATGCTTGGGGCGGCCGGTTTGGTCGTGATGTTTCTTATGAGCTGGATAATTTAGTGCCCCAGCGCGTGGCGGCGTATCTCGGTATGCCGCTCGATGACGTCAGCATTGTGCACGAGCGCGGCAACCTGGAATTTAACGGTGTAGACACCGTGATCCTCAATTGGAGTACCTTGGGTGATGCTGCACGAAATCCCGGATATACCCGCACCCAAGCGGAGGCAGACTTAAAGCATTGGTTCGGTGTTAGTCGGGTTGTTTTTGTAGAGGGAGTGCCCGAGGGTGATCGCACCAATGGCCACATCGACGGCATCGCGAGATTTATAGACAAAGATACGGTGGTGGTAGGGCAGTGCACAGCGGCATCGGTGTGTAAGCCGGGTGATGGGAAAACAGCTGACCTTCTCGATAGCGCGGCGCAGGTGATCAGTGATGCTGGCTTCAAGGTTATCCGCGAGCCCATGGACGGCATAGCCGAAGTTGACGGGCAGCAGTTCGATACAAACTATATGAACTGGTTAATCGGAAATGGCTTCGTTATCACCACTGGCTATGGTGACGAACGGCTCGATAATGAAGCCAAAGTGCGATTGCAACACTATTTCCCTGGCCGCGACGTGTACGTGCTCCCCATGCTGAAGTCATGGGCTGCCGGTGGCGGCGTGCATTGCCACACCAATGACCAGCCAGCGCAGTTAATGGCAGATGCCTCGCTGTCGGATGGCCATTCTGAGCAATGAACGACTTGGTGTGCATTCCTGCGGCCTGCAGCTTTGTTGCCCATTGCATTGATCTCATGACCAGCTTCTATCTAAAAACCAAGTAAGGCATTCCTTTATGAACGATCTCATTCTGCAGCCCATACTCTTCATGGGGCTACTGAGCCTTGTGATGATGTTGCTGATGTACATCACCCGCATCCCCGCCGCCAAGGTGCTTGAGGCGGAGGGTGTAGATTTACAGAAGCTCTCGCACCCGGCGCAATTGGGTGGTGTTTTCCCCAGTAGGGTGGAACGGGTTGCCGATAACTACAACCACCTCTGGGAGCAGCCGACCCTGTTTTACGCGGTGGTGTTGGTCATCTGGGCACTAGGCCATACAGACCCTATTCATCTTTATGCCGCTTGGGCTTATTGCGCGCTAAGGTTTTTGCACTCGATTGTGCAGGTGACGATCAATCACGTGTGGGTGCGCTTCAGCCTCTTTTTTATGAGCTGGATTGCGCTCGCTGTTATGCTGATCAGAGAAATCATCACTGCTGTGGCAGCGGCCTAAAACGACTGAATAGGGAATCTAATGTTTAACATCTGGCGGCAGTTGCTTTGTCTGATATTTGTGTTTGTGTTGTTGAGCTCCGCGATGGCAAAGGCTGAGTCTTTAGACGCCGCGGCGTCTGATCCCAATGTGATGGGATGGATGCAGGGTTTCCCGCCCGCCGATGACCGCATCATCGGTTACCCCGCCAGCGACTACTTCAGTTTCCCCAAGCTTCGTTGGACCTTTTGCCACTTCAGGGAAATACAGGCAACGAAGCGCGTCGGGCGGGGACTGGGCCCCGTCTCCCCGTTCTCCGAGGCACTGGATCCTGCGATTGATGACGTGACTTTCACGCCGATTGGCGCCACCGAGGAAATGAGCTGGAAAGCATCGCTTGATGCTAATTACACCGACGGCATGCTGATTCTCCACCGCGGTGAGATTGTTTACGAATACTACTCCGGTTGCCTTGACCGAGAAGGTCGGCATGGTGCCATGTCGGTCACTAAATCTTTCGTTGGAACCCTAGCAGAGATATTCATCGCCGAGGGCGAGCTCGATGAGGCCAAATTGGTCAGTGAGTACGTGCCGGAGCTGGAGCCTTCTGCGTTTGGTAATGCAACGGTTCGGCAAGTCATGGATATGACCACCGGACTTGATTACAACGAGAACTACGCCGACCCAGAGTCAGACATTTGGCTCTACGCGGCGGCCGGTGACCCCACGCCTAAGCCCGAATCCTATAGGGGCCCGAGGAACTTCTATGAGTTTCTGCAAGGCGTGGAGCAGGAGGGCATCCACGGCGACGCGTTTATTTATAAGTCGATCAATACCGACGCACTCGCCTGGGTGATTGCCCGCGCCACGGGTAAAGACTTTATTGAGCATCTCTCTGAGCGCATCTGGAAGCCGCTGGGCATGGAGCAGGAGGCGGACATGATGATCGACAGCTTGGGTACGCCTTTTTCTGCGGGCGGCTTGAATCTGTCTCTGCGGGATGCGGCGCGATTTGGGCAAACGCTGTTACAGCAGGGTGTGTGGCAGGGCGAGCAGGTGATTCCAACTGCCGCGGTGCAGTCGATCAGTGGGGGCGGTGACCCTGCCAAGTTTGCGGGTGCGGGTTACACCACGCTACCAGGGGGCAGCTACCGTAGCCAGTGGTGGGCGCTGCACAACGAGAATGGCGCGTACAGCGCTCGTGGTATTCATGGTCAGGCGATTTACGTCGACCCCACCGCTGAGATGGTGATCGCCCGCTTTGCGACTTTCCCTATTTCCTTTAACGCGGCAATTGACCCCACGTCACTGCCTGCCTACCAGGCGGTGGCGGACTATTTGATTAAGAAGCCGTAGCAAGCACTTTGGTCGGTATCATCCATAGTCGTTGGGGGGCGGCTATGCCGCCTCTTGGTCCTCCCCGACGGCGTCAGTTTGCGCTTCCTGCGACTTTTCTAGCTGAGATTCAAGCTCTTTAATTTTCAGTTCAAGTTGACTGTTCTCGGACCGCGCCTGCGTGAGTGACTTTTGTAGCTTATCGGCGGCCGTCGTCTTTTCAGCCAGCTTTTTCTTCGAGGCATCCAAATTTTTGCGCAGTCGCTGCGGGTCGTATTTTTTGAGCTCGGCGAATTCGGCGCGCTCTGCGGCAAGGTCCTTCTGCAGCGCTTTCAGGCGGCTTTTAGCGACCGCGACCTCTTCCTTCATGTTCTCAGAGCGGTTATGTAACTCCCGGTTACGCTGCTCCAGTGCTTGCGTATCGTCAGATTTGCCCGACATGTCTTTGATGGTTGCCAGCTGGGTAGAGATGGTTTTTTCCAGCTCGGCCATTTTGGCTTCCAGCGCTGTTTTATCTTTTTTTAGCTTAGCGATGGTCGCGTCCTTATCGTCGAGCTGCCGTTGGTATTCACCCCGGAGTTGGGTTTCCAGTTCGATCAGTTTTTCCAGTTTGTTCAGTGAAAGTGTCTCGCTCATTAACCTGTCTATTTCCCTGTATATGAATGTCAGTCGTTACCGCTTGGTCGCCGAGTGCGGCCAAGCTATTTGTTTTGCTCTTTGCTCGCGGAAGCCCTCCGAGCTTCTGCACCAACCGCTTGCCAACTCTTACCGCTACTTGCATCGGCCCGACGGGGCCTGCGAGGCTTGGCTTGAGTGGTGGGCCCACCAGGACTTGAACCTGGGACCAATCGATTATGAGTCGACTGCTCTAACCAACTGAGCTATGGGCCCGAAGAGGCCGCGTAGTCTAACAGAACCAAACCCAAGAGCGCGGCTGTTTAGTCGTCC
>CAXEVD010000161.1:0-4836 GCA_963999395.1 uncultured Halieaceae bacterium | reverse complement strand
ATCCGTGAGGGTGGCCGAACGGTAGGTGCAGGCGTCGTCGCCAAGATCCTCGACTAAAGCAAGCAAAACCAGCAAAAAAGCCCGCTGGAAGCGGGCTTTTTTGTGTGCGGGCCTTTCGCTGTGGCTGCAAACATACCCAAGCGCGTGTCAAGTATTGCGAACCGCTTCTGGGCCTCAAAACCCCCTGCAAACAGGGAATTGGGGCGTAATAGGCTGGCTTCCTAGTGTTTGGGCAGCTGAGGTCAAGATCCGCCGTGAAAGGAGGTTTCTTTGGCCCTAGATGACAGATGTGTGAGAAATGCCGTATCCCTCTGAAACCCGCTAAATAAAGCGGTTTTCTTGTTGACACCCCCTACCGGCGTCCGTAGACTTCGCTCTCTTTTTTCGGGGTCCCCCGCGGGCACCGGCTGTTTTAAGGAGATGTACCGTGCAAAACCAGCGTATCCGAATCCGGCTGAAGGCCTTTGACCATCGCCTGATTGACGCATCGACAGAAGAGATTGTGGAGACGGCCCGTCGCACTGGCGCCCAGGTTCGTGGCCCGATCCCTCTGCCGACCAAAAAGGAGAAGTTCACCATTCTGGTGTCTCCTCACGTGAACAAGGATGCGCGGGATCAATACGAGATCCGCACGCATAAACGTCTCCTCGATATCGTCGAGCCAACTGAGAAAACGGTTGATGCTCTGATGAAACTTGATCTGGCTGCGGGCGTAGAAGTCCAAATCAGTCTGGGTTGAGGACAATTTAGTAGAAGTAGCCTGCCTGGTTCGCCAGGTGTGTAACGTCCGATTCAATCACTAACAGGACTGTGTCGGGCGGCCATAGAGGGTTGAGCCCCGTACACTGTGAGGTTTAAGCCATGACTATTGGTTTAGTCGGCCGAAAATCGGGAATGACGAGAGTCTTCACCGAGGACGGCGCATCAGTACCAGTGACCGTAGTGGAAATTGCTCCAAACCGCGTCACTCAAATCAAAGAGCTCGAGACCGATGGGTACCGGGCAATTCAGGTCACAGCGGGTAGCCGCAAGGCCTCGAAAGTCAGCAAGCCGGAAGCCGGGCATTACGCCAAGGCCGGAGTGACCGCGGGCGAAGGCCTGTGGGAATTCCGTCTGGATGGGTCTGACGAGGCTTTTGAGGTGGGATCCGAGCTGACCGTCGAACGGTTTGAGCAAGGTCAAAAGGTCGATGTTGCAGGTCGTTCCAAGGGTAAGGGTTTCCAGGGCGTGGTGAAGCGCTGGAATTTCCGCACTCAGGACGCGACCCACGGTAACTCACTGTCGCACCGCGCGCCGGGTTCTATTGGCCAGTGCCAAACGCCGGGCCGCGTGTTCAAGGGCAAGAAGATGTCCGGACACATGGGTGACGAGCGTGTGACGACCCAGGGCCTCGAAGTGGTCCGCGTTGACGTTGAGCGCAGCTTGCTGCTCATCAAAGGTGCGGTACCGGGTGCTCCCGGCGGCGAAGTGATTATTCGTCCGACAGTCAAAGCGGCGGGCAATAGCCCGTCCCAGTCGTGAGTAGCGGGGGCGAGACGTGGAACTAAGTGTAGTCAAGCCGGGAAACAAGGCGGCAGGGACCGTTGCGGTATCTGAAGCCAACTTCGCCCGCGAGTATAACGAAGCGTTGGTGCATCAGGTCGTTACGGCCTATTTGTCCGGCGCACGGCAAGGCACCCGGGCGCAAAAGACGCGTTCAGAGGTCGCCGGCGGTGGCAAGAAGCCCTGGCGACAAAAGGGCACCGGACGCGCCCGCGCGGGCACGATCCGTTCGCCGATCTGGCGATCCGGCGGCGTGACCTTTGCGGCCAAGCCGCAGGATCACTCGCAAAAGGTGAATCGCAAAATGTATCGGGCAGCGATGCGTTCCATCCTGTCTGAGCTGGCCCGCACCGATCGCCTGATGATCGTTGAGGCACTGGATGTTGAGCAGCCCAAGACCAAGCTGCTCGTTGAGACCCTGAAAGGGTATGGCGTGGATAACGTTTTGATTGTGGCGGACAACGTAGACAAGAACCTGTATCTGGCCTCGCGCAACTTGCACAAGGTTGACGTGCGGGACGTTGAAGGCGCGGATCCCGTGAGCCTGATTGCTTACGACAAGGTCATGATCACCGTCGATGCCGTCAAGAAGTTTGAGGAGGCGTTGGCGTGAATCAGGAGCGAGTTTTTCAGATTCTGCTGGGCCCCCACGTGTCGGAAAAAGCGGCAATCGTGGCAGAGCAGAGCAATCAATATGTTTTCCGTGTCTCGCTGGATGCGACCAAAGACGAAATTCGTCAGTCCGTCGAGCAGCTGTTCAAGGTCACGGTAAATGATGTTCAGACGTTGCGTGTAAAGGGTAAGACCAAGCGCAATCGTTATGGATTGAGCAAGCGCCCGTCGTGGAAGAAAGCCTACGTGCGGGTGGAGCAAGGTCAGGAAATTGACTTTGCGTCGATGAGCTGAGGTAGCGAGTCATGGCAGTCGTAAAGAGTAAACCCACGTCAGCAGGCCGCCGCCACCAGGTTAAGGTGGTGACCGAAGGTTTGCACAAAGGCAAACCTTATGGTCCGCTTCTCGAGAAGAAGTCTAAGACCGGCGGCCGTAATAACCTTGGCCGCATCACTACCCGTCATATCGGTGGTGGCCATAAACAGCATTACCGCAAAATCGACTTCAAGCGCACCAAGGACGGCATCCCCGCCAAGGTCGAGCGCATCGAATACGACCCCAACCGCACCGCGCACATTGCACTACTCCTTTACGCCGATGGCGAGCGCCGTTACATCATCGCCCCCAAAGGGATTCAAGCGGGCGACGTGCTGCACTCCGGCTCGGCAGCGCCCATCAAGGCGGGCAACTGCTTGCCGGTTCGCAACATTCCGGTAGGCTCGGTGGTCCACGCAATCGAGCTCAAGCCGGGCAAGGGCGCGCAGATGGCGCGTTCGGCGGGTGCTTCTGTGCAGCTGGTGGCGCGTGAAGGTCAATACGCCACCGTGCGCCTCCGCTCCGGTGAAATGCGCAAAGTGCCAATTGATTGCCGCGCCACGTTGGGCGAGGTATCGAACTCCGAGCATAGCCTGCGCAAGCTCGGTAAGGCCGGTGCCGCGCGCTGGAGAGGCGTACGGCCCACCGTGCGTGGTGTAGCGATGAACCCGGTTGATCACCCCCACGGTGGTGGTGAAGGTAAGACATCTGGTGGCCGTCACCCGGTCACGCCTTGGGGCGTGCCGACCAAGGGCTACAAAACCCGCAAGAACAAGCGCACCGACGGCATGATTGTTCGCCGTCGCGGCAAGAAGTAATCGGTCAGGAGAGTAAACATTGCCCCGTTCATTGAAAAAAGGCCCTTTCATCGACCTGCACCTCATGAAAAAAGTTGAGGCTGCGGCGGAAGCCAACGATCGCCGACCGATCAAGACCTGGTCACGTCGATCGATGGTTTCCCCCAACATGGTGGGTCTGACGATTGCCGTGCACAACGGCCGTCAGCACGTTCCCATCCTGATTAACGAAGACATGGTGGGCCACAAGCTAGGTGAGTTTGCAGTGACCCGTACGTTCAAGGGCCACATTGTCGACAAGAAGGCCAAGCGATAAGGCCGGCTGGAGAGAGATATGGAAGTAGCAGCCAAATTGCGTGCAGCACGCATCTCGGCGCAGAAGGCGCGTCTGGTCGCAGATCAGGTTCGCGGCAAGCCGGTCGAGGAAGCGCTGAATGTGCTCGAGTTCAGCAACAAGAAGGCCGCGGCCATTGTCCGCAAAGTGCTGAACTCTGCGATTGCCAACGCCGAGAACAATGAAGGTGCAGACGTTGATGAGCTGCGCGTGTCCACCATTTTTGTTGATGAAGGGTTCACCATGAAGCGCCTGCGCGCTCGCGCCAAAGGCCGCGGTGACCGAATTTTTAAGCGCACCTGCCATATCACGGTCAAGGTCGCGGACAACGAGAGTTAAGGAGACGACCGAATGGGTCAGAAGGTACATCCAACGGGTATCCGACTGGGCGTGGTCAAGGACCATAACTCGGTCTGGTATGCGGACAGCAAAACCTATGCGCAGAATCTGATCAACGACCTCGAGGTGCGTGAATACATCCTGAAGAAGTTGGATGCCGCCTCGGTGAGTCGCGTCAAGATTGAGCGCCCCGCACAGACAGCACGCATCACCATCTTCACTGCGCGCCCCGGCATTGTGATTGGGAAGAAGGGTGAAGACGTCGACGGCCTGCGTAAGGACCTGTCCGCGAAAATGGGTGTGCCGGTGCACATCAATATTGAAGAGATTCGCAAGCCCGATGTTGACGCACGTCTGGTTGCTCAGAACGTCGCCCAGCAGCTGGAGCGTCGAGTGATGTTCCGTCGAGCGATGAAGCGCGTCGTGCAAAACGCCATGCGTCAGGGCGCAGAGGGCATCAAGGTGCAGGTCAGTGGCCGGCTTGGTGGTGCAGAAATTGCCCGAACAGAGTGGTACCGCGAGGGACGTGTGCCCCTGCACACCCTGCGGGCTGATATTGATTACGCCACGTATGAAGCGCACACCACCTACGGTGTGATTGGCGTGAAGGTATGGATTTTTAAAGGTGAGGTAATCGGCGAAGGCAAAGATGCTTAATAGGTCAGAGCACAGAGCTGAATACCTGATTTAAGGAAGTAAGAACATGTTGCAACCGAAACGAACCAAGTTCCGCAAGACGCAGAAAGGCCGCAACCGTGGTCTCGCCGAGCGCGGTAGCAAGGTGAGCTTTGGCGAGTACGCCCTGAAGGCGACTGGTCGTGGCCGCATCACTGCCCGTCAGATTGAAGCGGCGCGTCGTGCCATGACCCGCCACATCAAGCGGGGTGGAAAAATCTG
>CAXEVD010000160.1:0-4861 GCA_963999395.1 uncultured Halieaceae bacterium | reverse complement strand
AGCTCCGAGGGCTCCTCTTGTCGCCACTCCGCTTTACCGGTCAGGGCGTCATGGTCGCGGGCCGCCGACAGCCAGTCCTCATAGGATTCCGCCGCATCCATATGATCCTCAAGCTGACGCAACTCCGACTTACTGGCCAATTACCGCTCCTTGACTACTCTCTGGCTATGCATCTATGCGCAGATCACAGCATAGAGGCTCATCGCGGTTCATAACAGCTTGACAGCTAAGAAAGTCACATCGCGTCGCGATAGGCATCCTGAAGATGTCGTTTGTAGAGCTTGCCGTTATCCATACGCGGCAGCTGCTCAAGGAAATCCACTTTCCTCGGCACCTTCACGCTCGACAGGCGCTCCCGCATCCAGTCAATCAGCTCCGCCTCGGTATCGTCGTTTGCATCCGTCCAGTCGAGGGGCTGCACCACCGCCATCACCTCTTCCCCAAATTCCGGGTGCGGGATGCCAAACACCGCCACATCCGCCACCTTGTCATGGGAAATCAGCAAACCTTCAATTTCGGCAGGATACACATTCACGCCACCGGTGATGATGGTGAAGTTTTTACGGTCGGTGAGGTAGAGAAAGCCTTCTTCGTCGAGGTATCCCACATCCCCCATGGTGCTCCAGCCATGCTCATTGAAGGCGTTCTTGGTTTTCTCGGGCTCGTCGAAGTACTCAAAAGGTCGACTGTTGGCGAAGTACACGTCACCCACCTCGCCCGGCCCCAGCACCTCGCCGCCCTCGCCCAAAATTCTCGGCTCGCCGATGATGGCTTGGCCGACGGAGCCCTTGTGAGTGAGCCAGTTTGCAGAATCGATAATGGTGAAGCCGTTGCCCTCGCTACCTGAGTAATACTCGACAATCACTGGCCCCCACCAATCGATCATTGTCTCCTTGACATCGATCGGGCACGGCGCCGCAGCATGAATCGCACATCTCATAGAACTCAGGTCATACTGAGTTCGCGCGTCCTCGGGCAACTTCAGCATGCGCACAAACATAATCGGCACCCACTGACTGTGTGTGGCCTTGTATCGCTCTATCAGTGCCAGAGACTGCTCGGGATCAAAGTGCTCCATGATCAGGGAGGTGCCACCGAGGCCGAGCACCATGATGTTGTAGTGCAAAGGTGCCGCGTGATACAGCGGCGCAGGCGACAGATAAACGGTGTCGACACCAAAGCCAAAGAAAGCGCCAACACTGCCGGATAGCGGATGATCTGTATGGATGCTCTCTGCGTGAGGCTCCCAATAGACACCTTTTGGCTTACCCGTGGTACCCGACGAATACAGCATGGGCGCGCCGAGAAACTCATCCTGAATTGGCGTTTCAGCCAACTTCGCCAATTGCTCGTCCAGTCGCTCGAAGCCTGCAATGTCGCCGCCAACGGACAGGCAGCGCCCCAACCCGCCAGCAGCCGCAGCGGCTGCAGTCGCCACCTCTGCAAGGCTCGCAGAAGCGACGAACAACTTGGCTTTGCAATTGGTGATGATGTACGCCGTCTCATCCTGCTTCAGGTGCGTGCTGATCGGCGTAAAGATAATGCCTGCGCGAAGCGCACCCTGAGCCACCTGCAAAAACTCGGTACAGTTCTTCATCATGATGGCGATGTGATCACCGCGATTCACGCCGGAGGCACGCAACAGGTGCGCAACCTGGTTCGATCGACGGTCCAACTCAGCGTAGGTCACAACCTCACCGGAGTTGCCCATAATGTATGCCGGCCGATCTGGGGTTTCGGCGGCGAAGGCAGAAAAATGCGGCATGGCGTCACTCTCTTTTGGGCGTATGATTCGTAGGCACTATACAAGTTCGAGACCAAGATGGTAGCGGCAGAAGAGCGCATGACGGGGCGTGAAATCCGAGGCCATTGCAGGACGGCAGACTTCACGCAGCAGACCTCCGGCCTGGCACCGGGCTATGTGCAATGCAATATCGTAATCCTCCCCGCTGGCGACGCCGCGCATTTTGAATCGTTCTGCACGCTCAACCCCAAGCCCTGCCCACTGCTGGCAGTCAGCGAGCAGCCCGGGGATCCCTCACTGCCCCGGCTGGGAACCGACATCGATATTCGAACCGATGTGCCCCAGTATTGTGTCTGGCATGATGGCGTGCTGACCGAGCAGCGACGCGATATCGTTGATCTCTGGCAGGATGACTGGGTGGCGTTTGCCCTGGGATGCTCGTTTTCCTTTGAGGAGGCGCTGATCGTCGCGGGCATAGAGATCAGAAACATCAGTGAATGGGTCAACGTCCCGATGTATCGCACCCATATCGACTGCGAGAGCGCCGGCCCTTTCGGCGGCAAGATGGTGGTGAGCATGCGGCCGATGCCTGCCGCAGATGCGATCGAAGCAATCCAGATCTGCTCCCGGTATCCATCGGTCCACGGCGCACCGATTCATCTGGGTGATCCGCAAGCCATCGGCATTGCTGATCTGGCACAGCCCGACTTCGGTGACCCCGTCACGGTACGGGCCGATGACGTGCCCCTCTTCTGGGCTTGCGGGGTGACGCCGCAGGTGGCGCTGGAATCAGCGCGCTTACCGATCGCGGTGACTCACGAACCGGGGCACATGCTGGTCACTGATTTGAAAAATGCAGAGTTGGCGAGTCAGCCATGACAGAACAACTGACACTTAACTGCGATATGGGAGAGGGTTTTGGCCCCTGGGAAATGGTGGACGACAAAGCCATCATGCCGCTCATCGATGCCGCCAACATTGCCTGTGGCGGGCATGCCGGCGATCCCAGCACGATGCGTCATTGCGTGGAGCTGGCGAAGCGCCACAAAACTGAAATCGGAGCTCACGTCTCCTACCCGGATAAGCAGGGCTTTGGTCGGCGGGCCATGGACCTTCGCGGACAGGAACTCGTCGATCTCATGCTATATCAAATCGGCGCACTCGACGGTATCGCAAGGGCTTATGGGTCACGCGTAACCTTCGTCAAGCCACATGGCGCGCTGTATCACGCCATGCTGGCCGACCCGGGCATCATGAACGACATCATGAGGGCCGTGTCGTACTGGCACGCGGACCTCGAGCTGGTGGTTTTGGCGACTCCGAGAGACCGTAAGACGCTCCAACTCGCGGTGGAGCATGGGCTGACACTGCGTTACGAAGCCTTTGCTGACCGGGGTTACACCAGCCGGGGCCTACTTCTAGGCCGCGATAAGCCCGGTGCATTACTAAGTCCTACCGAGGCAGCAAAGCAAGTGGTCGCGATCTCCCAGAATAAGCTGAGAACGGTTAAGGGTAAACGCATCCCGGTCAATGCGGATACGTTGTGCGTGCACAGTGATACCCCCGGGGCAACCAAGATGATTCGGGCAATCCGTCAGGCACTGGACGGCAACTGAATGAATTTTGAGCTGGGCCCGGCGGGTGAAGCGGCGATGCGTCTTGTTTTCACCGAGGTGCCGCAGCCTGCGCTCACCAAAGCGCTCATCGAAATCGAAAACCAGGCGCGACAGCACTTTGGCTCGACGTTGACAGACAGTGTTATCGGATACACCACCCTAACCCTTTTCTTCTCGGCATCGACTCTGGAAAGAGACCGCACCGAGGCATGGCTCAAGGAGCAAGCCGAAGCCATCGTTTTGGTGGACCACTCGGGCCCTGAGCATTCAACAACCGATGTTGTGCTACCAGTGCTCTATCATCCCAGCGTCGCACCAGACCTCGAGTGGCTCGCCGATGACCGCAATCTCAGCATCGACGACGTCATCGCCCTGCACAGTGAAGCCACCTATTTCGCCTATGCGACCGGATTTGCACCAGGGTTTTGCTACCTCGGCACCCTGCCCGAGGCACTGCAAACGCCGAGACTCGATACACCCAGAGCAACCGTCCCCGCCGGAGCGGTCGCCATTGCCGACGCGCAAACCGCCGTCTATCCCTGCGAATCACCCGGGGGATGGCGGCTCATCGGCGTCTGTCCCGAGCCGCTTTTTAACCTGAGCAATGCGCCACCCTCCCTTCTCACGGTCGGGGCCACTGTTCGCTTTGAGCCGATCAGCGAGACGGATTTTCGCGCGCTGGGGGGCGTGATGCCATGAACTGCTTGCAGATCCATAAAGCCGGTATCGCCAGTAGCGTGCAAGACAGCGGACGAGTCGGCACGTTAAGTATCGGCATTCCCCCCTCCGGCGCTATGGATCCAAATGCACTCCTGAGTGGGCAACGTCAACTCGGGCATTACCATGATGAAGCGGCCATTGAAATGGCTTATGCGGACTTCGCTGCGACACTGACTGAGACGCATGACGTGGTGGTCACCGGCGCCCCCGTGCAGCTCAGTATCAATCAACAACCCGTCAGATCTGAGGGCGTGCATCACATCGAGGCTGGTCAGACGCTAGAGATCAAAGCCACAAACGAAGGCGTCTACAGCTACCTCCATCTATCGGGTGGTGTGATGACGACACCGCAACTCGATAGCCGCAGCACGTCTCCGCGGGAGGGCATTGGGGGTCTCAATGGCGGCTTTCTGAAAGATGGCGATATGCTGCCCCTGCGTGCGTCCAACAAGGCCGTACTCGCGGCGGATCCTCAACTGACTATCGGCAACCCGAGGAGCGTCTTAGAGCTTCGCTTTGTTGGCGGCTTTCAATTCAGCGATTTCGCTGATGATGCCATCAAGGGCCTGCTGGCGGAAGAATTCACTGTCACCGCCAGGGCTAACCGAATGGGCGTCACGCTTGACGGCACCCAACTCCAGTCAGACATCACCTCGTTGTACTCCGAGGCAACCTGTTACGGTGCGATTCAGGTGCCCCCCGACGGGAATCCCATCGTCCTTTTAAATGACCGACAAACCGTCGGGGGCTATCCAAAACCGGGGGCAGTGATCAGCAGTGA
>CAXEVD010000159.1:0-4873 GCA_963999395.1 uncultured Halieaceae bacterium | reverse complement strand
GCGCAGGTGCTGCTGGCTGTTGATCAGCCGGCGGTGTCCCAGTTGCTGTACCGGGGTCTGTAGTCTGATCGCCGTCAGCACATCATGTAGCGCCTTGCGTTTGGCGCTGTGCATTTGCACCTCGCCACAGGCGACCATCGGTACCTGAAGGTTTTGTGCCATGTGATAGCGGTGTTTGAAGCGGCGCCATTCGTCGTTCCCCAGCAGCCTGCTGATGCCGATCCAGACCCGCCCTTTGCACCGCCTTGCCAGCTGCTGCAGATGAACGGTCTGATTGTCGGTGTCATCCGGCAACAGGATGAGCAGGCAGCGTTTGAGGTGAAAGATCACGTCGCGCAGATGCACACGGTATTCGCCTTTGCCGCTGCGGCGGCGCGCGCGACTGATGAGCCCTGAGAGCTCCCCGTACGCCTCCCGACTGGGGACCAGTGCGATTAGACGGATACCTTCGGTCAGGGTGAATTCGCTACCCACAATCAGCTTAAGCCCCCGCTCTTTGGCGGCGACGTGTGCTTTAACAACTCCTGCCAGCGAGCACTCATCGGTAATGGCCAGAGCGTGATAGCCAGAGTTGGCTGCGCGGCCGACGAGTTCCTCAGGTGCCGAGGCGCCGCGCAAAAAGCTGTAGTGGGTCAGGCAATGGAGTTCGGCGTACACGATAAATACTGTATAAATAAACAGTATTCTAGCGGTGTGTGGGCCTCCCTGAAAAGCGTCGTGGTGAAATAGCGTAGACTGTTTTTGTACGGTAGCGGCTGACAGGGCAAAGGCTGTCTATTTTTGGCGGTCACAAGCCCCGGAGTAGCCAGCAAGGATGAGCAGACACAGGAGTGCAGCATGAGAATGATCGACCGACGCCGTGGCCAATATGCCGTGATCGGCGTGCTCTCTTTATGGCTGTTGGCGTGTACCGGGGTGCCCGAAGGGGTTGATCCTGTTACCGGGTTTGATCAAAACCGCTACCTCGGCACCTGGTACGAAATTGCCCGGCTGGACCACAGTTTTGAACATGGTCTGAGCGAAGTCAGCGCAACCTATGATGTGAATCCCGACGGCAGCATTTCGGTCCTGAATCGTGGATTTGATCAGGAGGAGAGTGAGTGGCGCGAGGCGGAAGGTGTCGCGCGCTTTGTGCGATCTCCCGACATCGCGCACCTGAAAGTGTCGTTCTTTGGTCCCTTCTACGGCAGCTACGTGGTCTTTGAGCTGGGGGAAGACTACGACTACGCCTTTGTCTCGGGTTTCAACCGCAGTTATTTATGGTTTCTCGCGCGAACGCCCCAGGTCAGCGAAGCGTTGCGGGCGCAATTTTTGCAGCGCATCACCGAGCTGGGGTTCGACCCGGCTGAGCTCATCTGGCTGGATAATGCCTCCGAGGCTGTCGCGAACCGATAGCGGCTGATTGTCAGCCGGTAACAGAATGTCATGACGGGGGGCTGAAGTCAGCGCTGTCGGGTGTATGCGACAGTACAGCCCGCCGGCGTCAGGAAAGTGCGCCGGTGTCAGGCAAAAAGTCCATGTAGATACCAGCGGCGATTGTGCCGATCCTGATAGATCCAGACGGGTTGTTTCTGGGGTGTCTGGGCGATGTAGTAATCCCGGCTAACAGGGGTGGTCCACCACTGGTCCTCAATCCGCTCCGGGCCATGGAGAACATCGAGTGGCCCATTCCAGTACAGCCGCTCGGTATCCTGGTGAATCGGCTGTGGCGTCGGTAACAACCAGAATGGGCGCTGCCCCAAAGCGTCACTGCTACGGTCTTCCCGTGTGCCCAGCGTATGCGTCTCGAAGACGGCATTTTCCGGGAGGTGCTCATACCGGCAATCGAGGTAGCCGACTGCCTGTAATCCCAGTCTACTGCGCAGGCGGTCCACCAGTTCATGCCGCGATGCGGTCGTGACCCCGGTATGAAATAAATCCTGCGGCGCGACAGCCGCCTCCTGAAGTTGGTCGACGACCAGCGAGATCCCTTCGATATTATCGGGCAGTGACCACGTGTCCAGTTGTAAACAAGACAGTTCGAACCACAGCTTCGCATTGTGTTGTGCGACGTCGGAAAACACTTTGAACGCAGTGGCCTCTGGCTGTGAATCTTGCGGCGATACGGAGCGGCCCGCTTGCGTTTGATGTGCTGGAGGCGGCGTCTGTATTAAGTGTTGTGGTCGTAAATAGCGCCACTCAATGGCAGCAGTGCCGAGTTGCGTGTTCAGCAAAAATTGGCAGAAGTGCGCCAGTAAGCGCTGCATGGCGGGGTGTAGTTCCTGTCGGTTCTGGATGTCAAAGCCGAACCACAGCGTGTCCTCAAAGCGCTCGGGTGGCTGATAAGTCACAGCCGGTTCCTGTTGCCGACCTTGCACCTGATTCAGCCAGTTCACAAAGGGTTCACCGCACCGTTTACCGAGCGCGGGGAGCGGAATATCGAGTAACTGGCCGAATCGCTGTATGCCGGAGCGCTCAAGCCGTTTAATGATATTGGGGAAGTCAGCCTGAATCAGCTGTAGCGGTAGGGGCGCCAAGCGTTCTGTGAGGAGTCGTTCGGGATGACGGGCGCTATCGCCCTCGGCATGGCTCAGTAGCCAGGCGGCGTCACGGGTTTCGGCGACACCTACGCTCACAGTCAGCCCACGCAGGCTCATTTCTGTATCGACCCGCTCCAGCAGCGGCCCAAGTCCCTGATGCAGGCGCAGACAGCTGCCGATTTCGATGGTCAGAGCATTGTCGCGCCAGCGCTCCAGATGCGGTGATAAGCCATAGGCCCAGGTCGTGAGCTGATCGAGCAGGGCATCTTCTGATTCCGGGTCGCGTTCCAGTGAGCGGTGTTTGGTGTGAGCAAGTAGCGCCTGTGCCGTACTGACTGTCTGTGCAGGCATCACGCCGGCGAGGTTGGCTGATTCGTCGCAGACCAGTACGCGTCGCTGGGCGACAATAATCGTTGCGGTACCACTCGCATAGCCATGCTGTTTCAGCAGGGCTTCCAGCGGCAATAAATCGAAGCGAAGACAGAGCCAGAGCGACATCAAGCCATAATACTGTATTTTTATACAGTATTATGGCGTCCATGCACCCCCCGTTTGGGAGTATCCCCGAGGCGGATTAATTCTGTGACAATACGCCGCTCTGACGGCCCGCAAAGCCCGTTATTTTGTCGGCCTCGTGTTGTGAGGCTCATACTCTCTTTATGAGGAAAGTCCCCATGTTTCGTTTGTATCAAGGAAGATTGCAATCGTTTGTAATGAGAACTGGCTCCGCCTATCACGCACTGTGGCTATTCTTGGCGGTATTGCTGGCGTCCTGCGGCAAGACCGCAGACGAACCCGCGTCGCCGGTTGTTAACGCGCCACCGATATCCGCCGAGCAGCAGAGACTGGAGGACTTTTTTGCGGCGACCTGGGAAGCTGATCTGGCACGATACCCGGCCAGCGCCAGCTACCTTGGCATCAAAGATCAACAGGACCAGTGGAACGATGTGTCCGAATCCTTCCAACTTGAGTCACTCGAGTTGGCCCGGGAACGTCTGGCGTTTCTCGAAGGCATCGACACCAGTCAACTGTCACCCGCACGACAGCTTTCCTACCGGCTCTATCGCCTCGACCTGGAGCGCACGCTGGCTGGCGTCGCATTCCGGCATCATCGTTATGTGATCCATCAGTTCCGGGGGCCCCATACCAGCCCGATCAGCCTGCTGGTCAATGTGCACACGATTGATTCAGAGCAGGATGCCGAGGACTACATCGCCCGGCTGAACAACCTGCCCGACTATTTTGATGGCGTGATCGAGCAAATCCAGATCCGCATGGATAAAGGTCTGTATTTGGTCGACTGGATGATCCCGCAAATTGTCGAGTCCGCCGGCAATGTGCTGGTGGGTGCGCCCTTTGATCAATCGGGTTCGCCTTCGGTGATCTGGGCCGACTTCAACGACAAGCTCGCCACTCTTGAGGTTGAGCCTGCCACCGCTGAGCAACTACGAGAGGCCGCGCGGCAAGCCATGTTGACCGCGGTGCAGCCTGCCTACGAGCGTCTGATTGCGGCCGTGCAGTCACAGCAGGCAGTGGCGCCCACAGAGGACGGGGTGTGGCGATTCCCGGACGGCGATGCCTTTTACGCCAGTCGGTTACGAGATTTCACGACCACCAATTTGAGCCCCGAGGCCATTCACCAAGCGGGGCTCGCCAACGTAGCGCGTTTACACGAGGAGATGCGTTCTGTGATGGCCGAGCTGGGTGAAGAGGGTGAGCTGTCCGCATTTCTCGACCAGGTGCGCAATGATGAGTCCCTGCGTTACGACAACACCGAGGCTGGAAGGTCGGCGTATCTCGACGCGGCACGCACTGCGATCGACAGGATGGCAGAGCGGCTGCCCGACTATTTTGGTTTGCTGCCGCAGTCGGATTTGATCGTGAAGCGCGTCGAAGCCTACCGCGAGCAGTCTGCGGGTAAAGCGTTCTACCAGAGTCCCCCGCCAGATGGATCTCGTCCGGGCATTTACTACGCCAACCTCTACGACATGAACTCCATGCCGACGACCGATCTTGAAGCACTGGCGTTTCACGAGGGACTGCCGGGCCACCACCTGCAGTTGTCGATCGCCGCAGAGCTGGGCGATGTTCCGGATTTCCAGCGCCATACCCGCTTTACCGCTTTCAGCGAGGGATGGGGCCTGTACTCGGAGTATCTGGCCAAGGAAATGGGCTTTTACGTGGGCCTGTCCACCAACGGCACCCTGATCACCAAGGAAAAGGCCAAACAACTCAAGGAAATCGGGCTGTCTTACGTGGGCATCAGCCTGGACGGTCTAGAAGGGACCCACGATATGTTCAGAGGCGTTCCCGGTTCTTTCAAACGGGCCATGCAGGCCGTTGAAAATTGCCAG
>CAXEVD010000158.1:0-4958 GCA_963999395.1 uncultured Halieaceae bacterium | reverse complement strand
CGTGCTTACCGGCAGCCACCTGGATACCCAGCCCACCGGTGGCAAGTTCGACGGCGTATACGGGGTGCTGGCGGGCCTAGAAGTATTGCGCACTCTGGAAGAGGCCGGCATTGAAACCGACGCGTCTTTGGAGGTGGTGGTCTGGACCAACGAGGAAGGCGCGCGTTTCGCCCCCGCTATGGTCGGCTCAGGTGTGTGGGCCGGCGAGATGCAGCGGGATGAGGTTTATGCCATCGAGGACAAGGCGGGCAAGCGTTTCGGGGAGGAATTGGAACGCATTGGTTACCGTGGCGACCTCCCTGCGCAGCCAAGGCCAATACGGGCCGCCTTTGAGGCCCATATTGAACAGGGCCCCATCCTCGAAGCGGAAGCATTGCAGATTGGGATTTTGACCGGCGTACAGGGCGCTCGCTGGTACGACCTGACCATTGAGGGCCAACCCGTGCATGCCGGGCCAACCCCCATGGCCTTGCGCCGGGATCCCTTTATGGGCGCCCTGCCCATCCTTGAGTACTGCTATGAACTGGCGGCGCAATACGCGCCTTGGGGCCGGGCCACCTTTGGCGACATCAAGGCCGAACCGGGCTCGCGCAACACCGTGCCGGAGAGACTAATTGTCAACGTCGATCTGCGCCACCCGGACCCTGCAGTACTGGACGAGATGGATCACCTCCTCCGGACCTTCGTTGCCGAGACGTGCCAGGCTAAAAACCTGCAAGGCCGGGTGGCGGAACTCTGGCACATGCCGGTGACCGAGTTCGATCCTGACTGCGTCGACGCGGTTCGCAGTGCCACAGCGGAGCTGGGCTATTCGAGCAGGGAGATGGTCAGCGGCGCCGGCCACGACGCCCTGTATGTGGCGAAGGTTGCTCCCACCAGCATGATCTTTGTGCCCTGCAAAGACGGGGTCTCCCACAATGAAGCGGAAGACGCCAAGCCGGATGATCTGGAGGCAGGCTGCAATGTGTTACTGCACGCTATGTTGAGAATGGCGAAGGCTTAGGGGCAGTCCGTCACGCTGCACTTTGGTGGACCACCTCTCCAGTTAGGGTGTCACCGTGAAATTCACTCAGTAGCTGTGATCGCGCTGTCAGTAGCTCTTCTCGATTTCTGGCTTTTACGTGACCGTAGCCACGTAATGTCTCGGGCAGCTTCATGAGTTGTAGCGCAGCGTGGTAGTTGTGAGGCGCGAGCCGGTCGCAGACTTCAGCCAGGTCTGCTTGATAACGCGCCAGATCCTCTCTCTCCTGCCTGCGCTCGCTACTGAGCGCAAAAACGTCCCATCGTGTTCCGCGGAGCCACTTGAGCTTGGCAAGTACGCGAAACACTGGCATGAGCCAGGGACCAAACTCCACTTTTTTGACCTTGCCCGTCATGGGGTCAGCCCTACTCAGGAAAGGCGGCGCCAGATGAAATCTGACTGAGTAATTCCCGGTGAACTGTGCATCAAGTTTCGCGCGAAAGGCCTCATCGCTATGAAGACGCGCCACTTCATATTCGTCTTTGTAAGCCATGAGCTTGAAAAGTTGCTGGGCGACGGCATGGGTAAGCGAGTCGTCCGCTTCTGGGTCGCTGTCTAGTGAACGCACCTTTTCAATTTGATCTAAGTAGCGTTGCGCGTATCTCACAGACTGATACGCCACGAGCCGCTCAAAGCGATCCTCCACTACTTGCTGCAGAGTGAGGTCTGTATCGGTGTTTGACGATGCTTGAGGTAGTAGCGACAGAACCAGTTCCGGTTGGTTGGCAAACCGGCGGCCAAGGAGAAACGCACTCTTATTAAATTCAACCGCCACCCCGTTCAATTCAATCGCGCGCTCCAGCGCCGCTTCACCCACGGGCACCCAGCCGCGCTGCCAGGCATACCCCAACAAAAAGAGGTTGGTGCCGATGGCGTCGCCCGTTAACTGCAGGGCGATGTCCGAGGCATGAACAAACTCCAGTTGCTCGCCCACCTGTGCGGTAACCTTTTGCCTCATGCCCTCAGCCGGAAAATGCGCATCGGGGTCCTGAACGAATGCGGCTGTGGGCTGCTCGTTGTCGTTAATCACGGCGTGGGTGCGCCCGTGGGCGACCTTACCCATCGCCTCATACCCCGTGCTCACCACCAGATCGCATGCAATAAGCAGATCGGCTTCTCCCGCGGGAATGCGAACCGCTTTGATATCGTCCTGTGCGCGGGCGACGCGCACATGACTCACGACCGCACCAAATTTTTGCGCGAGTCCCGTCTGGTTCAATGTGGCGCAACCTTTGCCTTCGATGTGTGCGGCCATGGCAATCAGCGAGGTTATGGTTAACACCCCCGTACCACCGATGCCCGCCACAACCGTATTCCAGGGTTGATCGAGAGAGGGCAAATCGGGCTGGGGCAGTGGATCGAAGATGGGCTCCTCCGACTGCGCTGGCTGGGCTTTGCGCAGCTCTCCGCCAATAACCGATACGAAGCTAGGGCAAAACCCTTTTAGACAACTGAAGTCATGGTTACAGGCGCTTTGATCAATCTCGCGTTTTCTGCCAAGCGCCGTTTGCTTAGGGAGCACCGAAAGGCAGTTGGACTCGACGCTGCAGTCACCGCAGCCTTCGCACACCGCCTCGTTGATCACAACTCGACGATCAGCGTGGCGCATTTTTCCTTTTTTACGACGGCGTCTTTTTTCGGCTGCACAGGTCTGTTGATACACAATGACAGAGGTTCCCTTGAATGCTCTGAGCTCCAACATCAAGGCGTCGTATTGATCCCGGTGGGTCAGGCTAAAACCCGGTATGACGTCAAATCTCCCCTGCCAGTCCTCCGGGGCATCAGAGACCAGCGCGATGCGTCGCACGCCCTCGCCGCTCAACTGACGGATCAGATCGCCAACGCTCAAAGAACCATCGACCGGTTGCCCGCCGGTCATCGCGACCGCGTCGTTATAGAGAATCTTGTAGGTGATATTCACCCCGGCGGCGACCGCCGCACGAATCGCCAGCACGCCTGAATGAAAATACGTGCCGTCGCCCAGGTTCTGGAACACGTGCTGGGTCTCGGTAAACGGTGCCTGACCAATCCAGGAGGCGCCCTCGCCCCCCATTTGCGTAAAGGTATGTGTGGGGCGATCCGGCATCCAGGTGGCCATGTAGTGGCAACCAATACCGCCCAGCGCATGGCTGCCCTCTGGCACTTTGGTGGAGGTGTTATGGGGGCAACCCGAACAGAAGTGAGGAACCCGTTCGATGGTCTGATAGGGTACCGCGAGCGACTTTTCTTTTTCTTCAATCCACCGGATACGTTGCTCCAGCAGCTCACTGGAAAAGAATCGTCGCATCCGATCGGCGATGACCAGCGCGATCATGGCCGGCGTCAGCTCTCCCACGTTGGGCAGTAGATCACGACCGTCCTCATCAAACTCGCCAATCACCCTGGGCCGGCTGCCGACTGGGTAGTTATAGAGCTGAGAGGTCAGTTGATCCTCAATGATGGAGCGTTTCTCTTCGACCACCAGAATCTCTTCGAGACCCTCGGCAAAGTCATGGGTCAGGCGCGGCTCCAGCGGCCAGGGCATGCCCACTTTGAAAACCCTGATGCCGATTTCGGCGCCAATGGCCTCGGTAATCCCCATGTCCTCAAGCGCCTGCATCACATCGAGGTAAGCCTTACCCGACGTGATGATGCCAAAGCGGGGGTTGGGGCTATCCAGTACGACCCGATTGAGGCGATTGACCCTGGCAAATTCGCGGGCCGCATAGATTTTGTATTTGTTGAGGCGGAGCTCCTGCTCCAATGGCTTGTCCGGCCATCTGGCGTGCACACCGTCGGCGGGTAATTCAAAATCCTCGGGGATGATGATGTCCACGCGGTCGGAATCAATGTCAGCAGAAATCGCTGAGTCCATGTTCTCCGTGATGGCCTTCAGGCCGACCCAGCAGCCTGAATACCGGGAAAGCTCCCAGCCGAAAATACCCAGATCCAACACTTCCTGTACGTTAGCCGGTGCCAAGACCGGCACAGAGGCGCCAATGAACATGTGTTCCGATTGGTGGGGCAGCGTTGAGGACTTACAGGCGTGGTCATCCCCTGCCACCGCGAGCACGCCACCATAGCGAGATGTGCCGAACGCGTTGGCGTGTTTAATGACGTCCATACTGCGGTCGACGCCAGGGCCTTTGCCGTACCACATGCCAAAAACACCGTCGAAGCGCGCGCCCTCGAACAGGTTGGTCTGTTGGCTTCCCCATACCGATGTAGCGGCAAGGTCCTCATTAACGCCCGGCTGGAAGTGAATCTGATCTGCGTCGAGGTACGCTAAGGCCTTCCACATAGCTTGATCGACGCCGCCCAGTGGGCTGCCGCGATAACCAGAGACGAAGCCTGCTGTATTGAGGCCCCGCTTCACATCCCGTTTCCTTTGCAGCATTGGCAGGCGCACCAACGCTTCGATGCCTGTCATGTAGGCGGAGGTGTGGTCGTGCGTGTACTTGTCGTCTAATGACACCGCCCGTAACAGCGGTCGCTCTGCCTGCCCCATTTACCCGCCTCCCCGCTCAAGCATGCCTCGGAATATTATGGGTCGCGCAGAGGGGGAAATTTATTTAAAATATTTTCCTATGAGCCATAAAATGAATAAATTATTCTCAAATATAATTTTTATGAGCATTTATATTCATGATTATTGATTCAACCGACAAGAAACTGCTGGGCTTGCTGCAGGAGGACGCCAACGTCAGCACCTCGGCACTGGCAGACAAGCTGCACATCTCACAGTCTCCATGCTGGCGACGCATTAACCGGCTGGAAGAGCACGGGATCATTCAAAAGCGGGTCGCGGTGTTGGATCGCGAAGCGCTTGGCATGAGTGTTGTGGTATTCGCGACCGTCAATCTGACCCAAACTGGCAGACAAAACCTGATCGAGTTTGAGCAGATGATCAAGGGCCATCCCGAGGTATTGGAGTGCTACACGATGGCTGGCATTTGGG
>CAXEVD010000157.1:0-4960 GCA_963999395.1 uncultured Halieaceae bacterium | reverse complement strand
GGAGCTGTCACTTAAAGGCAAAAAGATACTGATCACGGGCGCAGGTGCCGGCATTGGCCTGGCCTGTGCGGAAGCGTTTGTGACTGCCGGAGCAGATGTCGCCATCTGTGACGTCGAACAGGACCGTCTGGACGAAGCACTGGCAGCGCTCACCTCCATCGGTGGGACCCACTACGGGCAGTTATGTGACGTGGCCAGCGCCGATGCGGTAGCAGACTTTTTCGCCAATAGCGTCAAGGCGCTAGGGTCACTCAACATTGTGCTCAACAACGCAGGTGTGGGCTCACCGCTGGTGCCGCTCGAGGAAACCGATGAGGCGGACTACGACCGGCTGATGGGTATCAATCTGAAAGGGGTGTGGCTCTGCATGCGCGAGAGTCTCAAGACTATGTCACCAGCTGGCTCAGGGCACATCATCAACATGGCCTCGGCGTTGAGCAAAACCACCTTTCCCGGTGCGGGACTCTATGTCACATCAAAATATGCGGTGGGCGGCCTGACGCGCAACACGGCAGTGGAATATGGCGAGTCTGGCATCCGCATTAATGCAATCTGCCCCGGCTTTATCGAGACACCTCTGCTGAGAGAGTCCATTCCGGAGGAAGACCGCGCGCACTTGGCAAGCCGTCACCCCATGAATCGCCTCGGTACACCTGAAGACGTCGCCAAAGCCGCAATGTGGCTGGCGAGCGATGCGTCGAGCTTCGTGACCGGCATGCTGTTCTCGGTAGACGGTGGCTGGACGGCAATTTAACGACAAGCTGTCCTGCAGGTAATACGGGTTTTTGACACAATCAGGGCTGAATCAAGGAGCCCGCCATGCCTAGACTCACCCTCGACCAGATTGACGCCCTTTGCGCTGACGCGCTGAGACGCGCCGGTGCCAGTGACGAACAAGCGGCCATCGTTGCCGAGGAGATCATGGACGCCGAGGCCGAGGGCATCCGCAATGTGGGGCTCGGCTACCTGCACCTGTACCTGAAGCACCTCCGCTGCGGCAAAGTGAACCCAGCCGCGGCGCCAAAAATCATCAAAACGTCGGAATCGACCACTGTGGTCGATGCGGATTTTGGTTTTTGCCACCACGCCTATGTGATTGCCGAGAAACGGCTTATCGAAACAACCCGCGCCCAGGGTGTGGGGCTAATGTCAATTCATCAGTCCTCATCGGCGGGCGTGCTGGGGTGGTTTGTGCGACGCCTTGCGCGCGAGGGCTTAGTGTCGCTCATGTTCGCCAATAGCTCCAAAGCCGTAGCGGCCCACGGCGGTAAAGTGCCCTTCTTTGGCACCAACCCCTTCGCCATGGGTGCCCCGCGCGCCGGTGATGAGCCACTAGTGATCGATATGGCGACAGCCTCGACCGCACGGGTGAATCTGGTACGCGCCGCCGCAGAAGGCCTCGAGATTGAGCCCGGCCATGCGATCGACCCCGATGGCAACCCCACCACGGACCCGGCGGCCGGACTCAAAGGCGCACAGCTCCCCGTGGGCGGGCCCAAAGGCTTTGGGCTTGGGTTAATGGTGGATGTGCTGGCCGGGGTGCTCACTGGCAGCAACTGCTCCTACGAGGCTTCGATGTTCGCGACCACCGAAGGCGGCCCCCCGAATGTGGGCCAAACCATCATCGCGATGGATCCGGCCTTTATCGGCGACGGGTTTGTCCCCCATCTGGAGACGATGTTCAGCGCGCTCACCGAGAGCAACGACGTTCGGATCCCCGGCGAGCGCCGCGGGGCGGAACGTGCGAAGCATGAAGCCGAGGGCGTTGAAGTACCGGAGACGCTGTTAGAGCAAATCGATACGCTGGTGGCAGGCGGTTAAGGCTGCAGATTTACTCGAGCCACTCTCCCATCGCATCTTCAATCGCCTCCCACAGATAACGCGCGAGGGATTGATCAACAAACATTGAAAACACAGGGTGATCGTTGTCATTCTGATGGGCGGCGATGACCACCGACACGCGGGCCGCCTGCGTCTGGGCGACGCTACCCAGCGGGAAGGCGGCCTCTGAGAGGTCCACGCCACAGAGCTTCGCCATGATCTCGGCCCGCGGCTCTCCTGCCAACTGCAGCCATGCATGACTGTGCTGGCAATAAAGCGGCCAGACGCCCGCCGTAACCGCCTCGGATGGGGGTCGACCAAGTGCTGCCTCGCTATGCGGTTGTAACAGCCAGAACTCGCGATGACTCAGTGACATCACCCAGCCTGACCCACCGCTGGCAACAATCTGATTCGGCGCATCTGGTAGCGTGTGCCCCTGACTGGATAACCACTCACGAGCAACAACGCCCCGCACACCCACTCGACGCGCGAGCGACAAATCCTGTAGCCGAAGCCCACCGGGTCCCTCAATCACCTCGTAGCCTTCTAGCGAACTACGCAGGCTCATAAAGCTTGCCTCGCGTTCTCGGGGTCGTAAAACGGCAGGGCTTCAACCCGCGCCTGTACGAGCACACCGCCCTCGGTGCGGATCGCAATGCGATCGCCCGGGCTCGCATCATCGGGGTGCGCGTAGGCCAGGCCGATGATCTGATTCAGCGTGGGCGAGATCTCGCAGGAGGTGACGTTACCCACAATGTCGCCGTCTTTAATCACCAGGTGCCCTTCCAATGGCTTGGGCGCAGTGAGGTCCAGTGAAAACCCGACTAGCCGCCGGATGGGCACGGAGGCCGCAAGAATATCCACCGCGCGGCGCCCCACAAAATCGGGCTTGCTGCGATTCATCACCCAGTCGAGCCCCACTTCGCCCGGGTGCGTCATGCCGTCGGTATCCTGCCCAACAATGATGTGACCCTTCTCCAAACGCAGGAGACGCTGCGCCTCGACGCCGAAGGGTTTGATGTGCCACTGCGCGCCGGCCTTCATGACCGCGTCCCACAACCCGTCGGCAAACAGGCTTGGTACGTGGAGCTCGTAACCCAATTCCCCCACAAACCCGACCCGCATCAGGCGCACCGGGATGCCCGCCACGTCACCCTCCCTGCAACCGAGATAAGGGAAAGCGTCGGCACTGAGATCGATCGAACAGCCCAATGCATCGACCACTGCGCGGGAATCCGGCCCCGCAATATTGATCGCCGAGAAAGCCGCCGTGACGTTGGCAATGTCGACGGATAACCGCCACTGGGCGTTCCAGCGCAGCATCTCGCGATACACCCGGTCGACCCCGCCGGTCGTCGCCGTGACGTAAAAATGATCCTCCGCGAGACGCGCGGCCACGCCATCATCAATAACCACCCCTTGCTCACTCACCAATACCGCATAGCGGGTGCGTCCCACGGGTTGCTTAAGAAACCCGTAGGTATAGAAGCGATTCATGAACTCGGCTGCGTCAGGGCCGCGCAGCTCGATACCCCCCAAGGTGCTGACGTCAATCGCGCCGACGCCAGTTCTCACCGCCGTGACCTCCGCGGCCACGCAACGCTGTTTGTGGTGTGGCTCACCATAGAATGCTGGCCGTCCCCAGAGACCTGCGGGCATCCATTGCGCGCCCGCGGCATCATGCCGGTCTGCGATCGCCGTATGCCGATTAGGGTGGAATCGTTGACCGGCGATGTGGCCCAGCGCCTCGGGTTTGACCGGAGGCCGCGCCGTGGTGACACCGGTTTCACTCACCGAGCGTTCAGTGGCTTTTGCGACCAAGCGCGCAGTCGGTAGCGCAGCATGTCGGCCCTGGGAGGGGCCCATACCGACCGTCGAGTAGCGTTTTACCAGCTGCACATCGCGGTAACCCAGCCGGCTCGCGTTCACGATGTCTTTGATTTGCAGGTCTTCGTCGAAATCGACGAATTCCCTGCCCTTGGGATGAGGAAAGATGGGCCAGGGGTGATTCACCTGCGCGGCACAAGTAACGGACTCATCTTCGTCGGCGGTCATATCAATGTAACGAAGCGCGGCGCGCGCCGCGTTGCGGCCATCGGCCAATACCACGTCGAGCGAGTGAGTGCTGTTTACACTGCCAGCTAAAAAGAGCCCTGCGGGAAGCCCGCTCAAAGTAAAGACCGCGCGGTCGTCGTCATAGTCGAGTTTTGCCCCGGCCTGACACGCCAGCTGGTACGCCGGCATAAAGCCCGCACTCATGGCGAGCACCGCGCAATCAGTTTGCGCGATCAACCCACCCACCTCGCCCTGCGCATCGATGCGATAAATATCGACACCGCACAAGGACTGACTCTCTGCATCGCGCTGCGCGGTGTACACCGTTGCGCGCGTGTGCACAGTCATGCCCCGCGTATTCGCCTCAACCAGCAACGCTGTGTTGTCCGGTGCCTCACGAAGGTCCACCACTGCCGCCACAGACAGGCCCGCCTCTGCTGCCGTGAGTGCGGTCATCCACGCCTGATCATTCCCCGCGAGCACCACCAGCTTTCCTTGTGGCGACACCGCGTAATGACTCAGCAAGCGCTCCAGCGCGCTGCAAAGCACCACGCCGGGCAGGTCGTTGTTGCGAAAGACCACGTGCTGCTCGCTGCTGCCTGTTGCCAGCACACAACTTTTGGCGCGCACCTTGAACAGGCGATCGCCCTGAATCACGGGCAAATAATGATCGGTAAACCAGCCGTTACAGAGGGCGTGAGTGAGCACTTTGATACGGGGATGCGATGCGACGTTGGCGATGAGCGTCTCCGCCTCGCTTCGCACCGGCGCGTTATCGACGGCAAAGCGGTGATACGTCAGGGCACCGCCTAACTCGGGCTGCTCGTCGATCAGCAGTACCGAGGCACCGCCCTCCGCCGCTTTGAGCGCAGCGCTTAGGCCCGCAGGCCCTGCACCGACTACCGCCACATCGCAAAAAAGATACTGCTTGTCTTGGTAGTGCGGGGTAGCGGACAGATTGGCCACACCAAGCCCCGCCGCTTTGCGAATCATTCGCTCCCACCAGTGCCACACACCGAAAGGCTTATAAAAAGCGCGGTAGTAGAACCCCACTGGCAAGAATCGACCGAACCAGTCGATGATG
>CAXEVD010000156.1:0-4989 GCA_963999395.1 uncultured Halieaceae bacterium | reverse complement strand
CGTCAGCGTCAGCGAGGACGGCACGATCACGGCACTCGAGGCCGACGTCGACGAGGATGCAAGCTGATGAAGCCGCTCCTGCGCACAGCACTGGTGATGAGCTTTGCGCTCAGTGCAGGCTGTAGCACGATTACGGGATGGTTCAGCGACGATGATTTCGATCCGCGTGAACCCGTTGAACTGCAGAAAATCGACGAGCAGGTCAAACTCAAGAGCCGCTGGTCCCGCGGAGTCGGTGATGGTCAGGGCGACGGCCTCTACAAAATCAACCCCATCCTCGTGAACGACAGCATTTATGTCGCCTCCTCCGAGGGCAAGCTCGCCTCGGTCGATGCCGAGACGGGCCGAGCGCGCTGGAAAAGTAATCTCGATTTGGCATTGTCTGGCGGTGTAGGGCACCACCGGGACTCTATCTTTGTCGGTGCCTCTGAAGGACTAGTCATGCGCCTGTCAGCCGATAGCGGCGAGGAAATCTGGCGCGCTGTGGTGTCGGGTGAGGTGCTGTCGGCGCCACAGGGTGACGGCCGCTATGTAGTGGCGCAGACCTACGACGGCAAGCTGATGGGTTTCGATTATGAGACCGGTGAGACCCGTTGGACCTATACCAGCGATGTCCCCGTGCTGACCCTGCGCGGCACTGGCACACCGATGATTCTCGGCGATAACGCGATTGCCGGCTTTGCCGATGGCAAAGTGGTCGCCGTCAATCTGCGCTCGGGCAATGTGGCTTGGGAGTCCCGGGTGGCTATTCCGCAGGGCCGATCTGAAATCGAGCGTATTGTGGATCTCGATGGATCCATGGCGTTGCAAGGCAACGAGCTCTATGTCGCGAGCTATCAAGGCCGCTTGGTGGCTATCGACACCCGTTCCGGCCGGCGGCTCTGGCAGCGTAACGTGTCATCGGTATCGGGTGTCGGTGTGGGTTTCGGCAACGTCTACGTTGCCGACGACGATGGCACCGTCAGTGCGTTTCTACGCAATGGGCAGGGCGTGCGCTGGCAGAATATCGATCTGGGTTTCCGCGAGTTGTCCCGACCGACGCCCGTCAACAGCTATGTGGCAACGGTTGATTTCGAGGGATACCTGCACCTGCTGTCGCAGGTCGATGGAGAAATCGTTGGCCGCACCAAAGTCGATTCAAAGGGTGCGCGAGCCGACATGATCGCGCGGGGCAACCGACTGTTTGTCTACACCAACGACGGTGCCTTGAAAGCCTACGACGTCGAAGCGCGAAACTGACGCCATGCTGCCCGTGCTCGCCTTGGTGGGCCGTCCCAACGTCGGCAAATCCACACTCTTTAATCAGCTGACCCGCAGTCGGGACGCCCTGGTCGCCGATTTGTCGGGCCTGACCCGAGATCGGCAGTACGGTCAGGGGCGGCTGGACGAGACGGCCTTTATTGTTATCGACACCGGTGGCATCTCGGGTGAGGAAGAGGGCATCGATGCGGCAATGGCTAGCCAATCGATGGCCGCTATCTCCGAGGCAGATGTGGTCTTGCTGTTGGTGGACGGTCGCGCCGGGCTGCACCCGGGCGACGTAGCGCTCGTCACGCACCTGCGGACCGAAGGCAAGCCCTTCCATTTGGTGGTGAATAAAATCGATGGCGTGGGTGAGGACACCGCCGCCAGTGATTTTTATCAGCTGGGAGTGGATCACCTGCACACGATCGCGGCCTCCCACAATCGTGGTGTCCGAAAGCTCATTGCCTCGGTCCTGACACCCTGGTTGGAACAGGCCGATGAAGAAGCGCCGCCAACAATCGATGGCGCCATCCGCGTCGCGATTGTCGGCCGCCCCAACGTGGGCAAGTCGACGCTCGTAAATCGATTACTGGGTGAGGAGCGGGTTGTGGTCTACGACCAGCCGGGTACCACCCGGGACAGCGTTTACATCGACTATGAGCGCCGGGGTAGGCACTACACGCTGATTGACACCGCCGGGGTGCGCAAACGGAAAAACGTCCGCGAGGCCGTGGAAAAGTTTTCCATCGTCAAAACCCTGAAGGCGATTGCCGATGCCCAGGTGGTGATCCTCACCATGGACGCCTACGAAGGCCTGGTGGAGCAGGATCTTCATTTACTGGGCCAATGTATCGATGCGGGCAGGGCGATGGTGATTGCCCTGAACAAATGGGATGGCATTGAGTCCGATGAGCGGGATTGGATTCGCTCGGAGCTACGTCGGCGATTGCAGTTCATTGACTACGCGGACATTCATTTTATCTCCGCCCTGCATGGCTCTGGCGTCGGCAAGCTGTATGGTTCGATTCATGCGGCCCATGACGCGGCAACCCGATCCCTGAGTACGCCGCGCCTCACCCGTATCCTCGAGGATGCGGTGGCGAGTCATCCGCCTCCCATGGTGAATGGGCGACGGGTCAAATTGCGCTATGCCCACGCCGGCGGCCAGAATCCGCCTGTCGTGGTGGTGCATGGCACCCAAACGGACGCCTTGCCCGCGAGTTACCAGCGCTATCTGGAAAAGATCTTTCGTCGAGAGCTGGCGTTACACGGCACGCCGATTCGCATCGAACTCCGATCCGGTGAGAACCCCTACGCAGGAAAGCGCAACAAGTTGACCCAGCGCCAGGTGCAACGCCGCCGGCGGATGATGAGCTACATCAAAAAATCAGAGAAGAAAGCGCGTCAGAAAAAACGCGATGGCTGACGGTGCGCTATAGCGGCTCCCCTTCGGGGTACAAGGCCGCTTCCAATTCAGCGAGGCGCTGTTGCAGCCGAGCGCGATCCTTTGCTTGCACATTGATGTGCCCGACTTTACGCCTGCTGCGGACTGATTTGGTATACCAATGGAGATTCGCATCTTCCGCCTGTGTGAGCGCCGCATCAGGCTCTCGCCCCAATAAATTCACCATGCCGGCGTAGAGTGCGGGTCGGGTATTGCCCGGTCGCGTATCAGTAATCGCACGAATGTGGTTGCTGAACTGGGAGGTGACGCCCGCGTCTTGCGACCAGTGGCCACTGTTGTGAACCCGGGGTGCCAGTTCGTTCACGCGCAGCGCGCCGCCCTCATCAAAGAGCTCAATAGAGAGCACGCCTGCGTAGGACCACTGCTCGAGGAGTGTCTGCGCAATGTGGTTGGCCTGCGCCTGTGTTTCCTCGCTGATATTGTCTGCCGGCACTTCCGAGGTGAGCAGAATCCCCTCGCGGTGACGGTTCTCTGCCAGCGGGTAGAGCGCGGTCTCGCCGCTCACCGAGCGCGCAGCAATCATCGACAGCTCGCGGTCAAAGTGAACGGCGCCCTCAACGACCAGCGGTGGCAGCGAGTCCATCTGTGCCACCAGTGGCTCCAACGACTCGGGGTCGCGCAGTAACCACTGGTTCTGGCCGTCATAGCCCTGCTCACAGGATTTCACGAACGCGGGATAGCCCAGTGTCTCTACAGAGGCTATTAAAGACGGACCATCCTCCACCAACTGGAAAGGCGCTGTGCTGATGCCGAGGTCTTGCAACGCGGTTTTTTCTCTTCCGCGATGTTGGCAGATGCGAATCGCCTCGGGGGAGGGCGCGACCAGACAGTGTTCGGCCAGTCCCCGGAGCAGGGCCACGCTCACATGTTCTTTCTCGACAGTGACGACGTCGGGGCGTCCCAGCGCCTCAAAGAGCGCTGCCGCTTCGGGATAGTCATCACGGGCAACCACGGGGCCCAGACCGGCGACGCAGTCCGTGCCTTCGCCCGGGTCGGCAATAAAGGAGAAATGGTGGCCCATTTCCCAGCCCGCCAGAGCCAGCATTCTTGCCAATTGGCCGCATCCGGCGATGGCAATGCGCATCAGTCGACGGCGTGGGGAACGTTGTCGGTTTGCTGTGCTCTCCAGTTCTGGATCGCTTCTGACAGCGCAGGATCCGAGGTGGCCAGAATCTGTGCGGCCATCAGGCCGGCGTTAAACGCGCCGGCCTCACCAATTGCTTGGCAGGCGACGGCTACGCCTTTTGGCATTTGCACCATTGAAAGCAGGCTGTCCATGCCCTTCAGCTCTTTGCTGGCAACCGGCACAGCAATAACAGGCAGGTGGGTCATCGAGGCCGCCATGCCGGCCAAATGCGCGGCACCACCCGCGCCCGCGATGATGACCTTTAGGCCGCGGGACGCCGCACCTTCAGCAAATTCGACCAGCCGCGCGGGTGTGCGGTGTGCTGACACAACCCGTGTCTCAAAGGGCACACCCAGCTCGGTGAGCACGGTGGTGGCAGCCTGCATGGTTTCCCAATCAGATTGGGACCCCATGATGATGCTGACCAGCGGTTCGCTCATGCTGTTCTCTCCTGACCGGCGGAGCCGGTAGCGCAGTGGCGCGGGCAAGGGGCGGAGTCTAGGGGCAAATGCGGCGACTTTAAAGGGAAGCCTGTCCCGGCCGGACAATTCACAGTAAGACATCGTATTTAGGTTGTGAATGGTAAATATGAGGTCTATTTGATTTGAAAATAGTTAGCTGAGACCTAGACTGCTGTCGTATTAAAGGTGCTGCCTTGGCAGTGCACGTGAACAGGAGAGACACCATGTCGACATACGCTGAGACCATCAAGGAGATGGAAGCCAGTTGCGGACAATCCAGCAACTGGTCCGATATCAGCCCGGAATACGCTGCCCGAATGCGGTTACAGAATCGCTTTAAGACCGGACTCGATATTGCCCGGTATACCGCGGCGATCATGCGCAAAGACATGGCGGATTACGACAGTGACCCGGGCCACTACACCCAATCTCTGGGATGCTGGCACGGCTTCATCGGGCAGCAGAAGCTGATCTCGATCAAAAAGCACTTCGGTAATACCGACAAGCGTTACCTGTACCTCTCAGGCTGGATGATCGCCGCACTGCGCTCCGATTTTGGCCCGCTGCCCGACCAGTCCATGCACGAGAAAACCTCGGTGCCGGGGCTGATCGAAGAGCTCTATACCTTCCTGCGGCAGGCCGATGCCCGTGAGCTCGGCGGCTTGTTCCGCGCCCTCGACAAGGCGCGCGAG
>CAXEVD010000155.1:0-4993 GCA_963999395.1 uncultured Halieaceae bacterium | reverse complement strand
CTGCGATCAGCCAGCCACGCCAGCGAATATCCGCATTGCGTCGCGCGCCGTATCGGTTTTTCAGCGTGCCCACCATTGGCATGACCAATGTGCCCTGAGCGTTTGCGAAGGGCATTCGCGGTTCGGGTGGGGCAGCCGCAGCGACTGCCGCCAGCTCATCGAGCAGGGCGTTCAGGCGCGCTTGGTCGCGCTGCAGCACGTTCAGGCGTTGCTGATCGTGCTGCACCTGCTGGCTGATTTGGGCAAGGGTCGCTTGTCGCGTTGCCCGTTGGTCTGTGAGCGTTTTTTTTGTCGCTTCGGTCGCGCTCGCCTGTTCCCTCAGTGCGGTCTCGGCTTGGGCGATGCGGCTACGGTTCTCTGCGATGGCTTCCAGACCCAGTCCGAAGGCCGCAATCATTTGCTGCTGCGCTTCGATCAGCGTCTGAAAGTAGGCGAGGTTGCGGGCAACGTCCTGAGGGTTTTGGTCGCCGAGCCAGACCCGGAAGCCGCCTCCCTGCTGCAAAAGCCACAGCTGCTGAATGCTGGTGTCTATGGTATCGGTTCGCTGGCGTTGGGCTTGGCGGAGCTGTTCGCCTTCCGCATCGAGCGCATTGAGTTCCTGCTGCAGCGCGCGACGTTCCTGGCCTAGCGCACCGAGCTGTCGGTCCAATTCGCCGATTTGCACCTCTGCCTCTCGCAACGCATCCTGCAGCGCGTCGCGTTCACTTTCCTGAGACGCCAGCCGTGCTTGAATGACGGTGATCTCTGCGCGCAGCGCTTCTATTTGTTCCGAGGTTTGGTCGAGGGTGTCGGGCGACTGTGCCCATGCTGCAGCCGTCAGGCCCGCCCACAAGGCGATACAGCAGCTAATCGGTTTGGGGCAGAGCGAGGAGACACGAACCACTGAGCGCGGGCTCAGTGCTTGAGGAGGCTGCGTCCCGACATCGCAGCGGGGACGTCCAGGCTCATCATGGCCAGAATCGTGGGCGCGATGTCGGCGAGGATGCCACCATCGGGATCCAGGTCTCGATTGCCCTGACCAAGGTAAATCAAGGGCACGGGCTCGGTGGTGTGCTGGGTGTGTGGCTGGTCGTTTTCGTAGTCGCGCATCTGCTCACAATTGCCGTGATCCGCGGTGATCAAACCTTCGCCACCCGCAGCAAGCAGCGCTGATTCGATGCGGCCTAGGCACTCATCTAGGGTTTCCACCGCTGCCACGGCGGCATCAAACTTACCGGTGTGGCCCACCATGTCACCATTAGCAAAGTTGACGACGATAAAGTCGTAGTCGCCCGACTCGATGGCCGCGACCAGCGCATCGGTGACCTTATCGGCGCTCATCTCCGGCTGTAAGTCATAGGTGGCAACGTCGGGTGAGGGGATCAGCGTGCGGGTTTCGCCCGTAAACGTGTCTTCGCGACCGCCGCTGAAGAAGAAGGTCACGTGCGCATACTTCTCGGTCTCGGCAATCCGCAGCTGAGTGAGGCCTTCATCCGCAAGCACCTCGCCGAGGCTGTCTTCCAGCGTGTCGGGTGGAAAAGCCACCGGACACGACAAAGACCCGGCGTACTCGGTCGTCGTGACGAGTCGCAGGGCGGGCTGCTCGCGCCGGTCAAAGCCGTCGAAATTTGATCCGGTGAGTGCCTGAGTGAGCTGTCGGGCGCGGTCTGCACGAAAATTCATAAACAGTACGGCGTCGCCGTCTGCGAAGGCCGCGGGCTCTCCAATCCGGCTCGGGGCGACAAATTCGTCGTCCTCGCCCCGAGCGTACGCGGCCTCTAATGCCTCCAAGGCAGTAGGGGCGCCATGCGCTGCCTCGCCCTCTGTCAGCAGCGAGTAACTTTTTTCAATGCGCTCCCAGCGATTGTCTCGATCCATCGCCCAATAGCGACCATGGACAGACGCAATTCGCCCGGTGCCGAGTGCGGCAAAGACCGCTTCGGCGCGCTCCAGTGAGAGGGCTGCGCTGCGGGGCGGGGTATCGCGGCCGTCGAGAAACGCATGCAAGAAGAGCTTCTTCGCGCCGCGTTCCTCGGCCAGTCTCACCGCCGCGAACAGCTGTTCCTCATGGCTGTGAACGCCGCCGGGGGACAAGAGGCCCATGATATGAACCGCTCTGTTTTCCGCTACGGCGAGATCGATGGCGTCCAAATACGCGCTGTTAGCGGCAAATTCGCCGCTGGCAATCGCTTGATCAATGCGAGTGATGGACTGGTAAACGATGCGCCCGGCGCCGAGGCTCATATGGCCCACTTCGGAGTTACCCATCTGGCCCTCGGGGAGACCCACATCCAGCCCGGATCCTGACACCAGCGTGTGGGGTGCTTCCCGCCACAGACGATCGAGAGTGGGTGTCTTTGCCGCAATAATGGCGTTGTCCTCGCTGGCAGAGCGATGACCAAAACCATCTAGGATGACAAGTAGCGTGGTGCGTCGGGGCGTAGACACGGCGTGTAGGGCTCGGGTAGCTGACCTGCGTATTGTAACGCGCCTCCGCAGACGGGGCACTACTCCTGACTGGAGGGTGGTCGGTTGAACCGATATACTCGCGGCCCGCACATCATGCACTAAGTTGATTGCAGAACTCTGATAGCAGTCAATCAGGTGTGGTGCCTCGGTAGCCGCACATGCTGAATCGGTAGCCGTACAATTCTGAACGAGCGCAAGACATTCAAAGCCACTCCGGTGTGGTTGAGAAGATGATTGCCCAGTGGATAGAAAGAGCGTGTCAGTAGATTTAATTTTTCAGTTTCTTGGTGAGCAGTGGGTTTTAGTGGCTGCGTTGGCGACGACGCTGACCATGCTGGTGCTACATGAGACACGCAAGGCGGGACCGGCGCTGACGATCAACGAGGCGGTCCAGCTGGTGAATAGCGAAGGTGGCGTCTTTCTCGACATCCGGGACGCGGCAGACTACGCGCGCGGTCACATTACGGACGCGCTGCATATTCCGGCCGCTGCACTGGCAAATCGCGCCGGAGAATTGGAAAAATTCCGAGAAAAACCGGTGGTCGTGGTGTGTAAAATGGGACAGTCAGCCGGTCCTGCAACCAAGACACTGCGGTCTCAGGGCTTCAGTCGGGCACAAAAGCTCTCTGGCGGCATGATGGAATGGGATGCACAAAAGCTCCCGGTCGTGACCCAGTGAGTGAGGTGGTGATTTACACCACGCGGTGGTGCCCATTCTGCATTCGGGCCAAAGCGTTGCTCGATCAAAAAGGGGTTTCGTATCAGGAAATCCCGGTAGATGGCGATCCCGCTACACGACAGCAGATGGCCGAGCGGGCCGGGCAAACCTCGGTGCCGCAGATTTGGATTGGCGAACAACATATTGGTGGTTGTGACCAGTTGTATGGTCTTGAGCGCGCAGGCGGGTTGGACACGCTGCTTGCGTAATTACAAGGCAACCGCCACGACTTTGATGAAGAAGGAGAGCCAGCATGGCTGAAGAAGGAACAGCAGCCGCTCAGGAAGCAGCCGCACAACAGCAATTTGTCACCCAGCGGATCTATACCAAGGATATTTCCTTCGAGTCTCCGATGACGCCGAACGTCTTCCGCCAGGAGTGGAAGCCGGCTGTGAATGTCGATCTCAACACCAAGAGTAGTCGTGTGGATGAGGAAGGCAATCACGAGGTGGTCCTGACGCTGACGATCACGGCCAAGCTGGAAGAGCAGACCGCTTTTCTGGTCGAAGTGCAGCAGGCGGGCATTTTCTTTGTCGCTGGCATCGAGGGCGATGCGCTGCGGCAGTTACTCTCGACGGTCGCACCCACTATTTTGTTCCCCTATGCCCGGGAGGCAGTCGATAACCTGGTGGTCAAAGGCGGTTTCCCCGCCCTAATGATTGCGCCGGTCAACTTCGACGCGCTGTTCCGTCAAGCGGTTGCGCAGCAGGCAACTGAGGCGGGTGACACGGGTGAAGGTGGCGGGGCGGCCCCCGAGGGCGCCACTCACTGATTCTCTAGGCCACCGCTCAAGTGGCCGGTAAATCCAGATCCTTGAGTTTACGGGTGAGGGTGTTTCTTCCCCACCCGAGCAGCTCCGCGGCCTCGGCCTTGCGTCCGCCGGTATGCCGAAGCGCCGCTTCAATCATGATCGATTCAAACAGGGGCAACGCCTGACGCAGGACGTTGGATTGCCCTTCTGCCAACTGCCGGTTGGCCCAGCCCGCTAGCTGCTCGTGCCAGCTCTCGGCAACACCCTCGGGCATTTCGTCCTGATGCTGCAGTAGCTCTGTCGGCAAATCCGATAACAGTACCTCGCGTCCCGCTGCCATCACGGTGAGCCAGCGACAAGTGTTCTCAAGCTGTCTGACATTGCCCGGCCACGGCAATTGGGTCAGCACTTGAAGCGCATCCTCTGACAGCGTCTTTGTCTCCACATCGAGCTCGGCGCTGGCGGCGGTTAAAAAGTGCGTCAGCAGTCTTGGGATGTCCTCCCGGCGCTCGGAGAGTTTCGGGACATGAATGCGAATCACGTTCAGCCGGTGGAACAGGTCTTCCCGGAACGCTCCGGTTTCCACCAGTGATTCCAGCTTCTGGTGGGTCGCGGCGATGATCCGCACGTCGACCTTGATCTGGTCCTTGCCGCCGACGCGCCGGACCTCGGCCTGCCCGGGGACCGCGTGCCGGATCTGGCCCTGGTCACCGAGACCCTGGAACGGCTGCCCCGGGAGACCGGAGCCCTGCTGCTGGGGCAACTGCGCAACTACGGAACCCGGGAAATCGCGGTGCTGGTGCACGCCTCGGCACCCTGGACCTTCACCGACTTTCTCGGCCTCGGATTCCGGCGCCAAGCCCGGCTGCCGAGCGATCCGGACCTGACGCTGTACAGCTACAATCTCGACAGCTACAACCACACGCGGACCTGGAACAACCCGGAGCACCGGGCCAATCCGCACATGTGGGGCAAGGCTTGGTGGTGAGCCCCACCCCCGCTACCGTTGTCAGGCGCCCGGGTTTGCGCAATCATGCACCGACACCAACAGGAGGGAGGCGTCATGGCCCTGTTCA
>CAXEVD010000154.1:0-5004 GCA_963999395.1 uncultured Halieaceae bacterium | reverse complement strand
CTGGTCAGAGGCAATCTTTTCTCGCATTGCTTCATAAGCTTTTGCTCTGAATGACTCGTCTCCCACGGCCAGTAGTTCGTCAAGAAGCATGACGTCTGGCGAAACTTTCATGGCAACAGCGAAGGATAGTCTGGACAACATTCCGGACGAATAAGTCCTAACTGGCGCCTCGAAAGCGTCGCCAATCCCCGAGAATGCTTTGATTTCATCCAATTGCGACTCTACGTATTCGCTATCGAACCCTAAAAGCATCCCGCCGAAGATCGCGTTGTCTCTCCCTGACATCACAGGATCAAATCCCAACGAAAGCGTCATTAAAGCGATTGTTGTGGCGTCGGAGCGCACCAAACCTCGGTCGGGCTTGTAAATGCCCGCTAAAGCCCTCAACAGGGTGGATTTACCCGAGCCATTTTTGCCCACCACTCCCAAAGTCTCACCCTTGTAAACATCAAAACTAACCTCAGATAGCGCGGGAACAAACATTGGTGAAAAAAGCGAGCGGCGCACTTTATACGTAAGCCCCAAACCTCTCACTGAAATTAAAATCTCTTGAGTCATTCTTCTATCAGCCGTGCATAACTGTCTTTGTAATGCCTTAACGCAAGCCAAGCCAGGGAGCCAAGCACCATGATCCAAATGCAAACCACTAAGATGTGGAAGAGGCTTAACAGTCCGCTACCAAGCAAGATCTCCCGATATAGCTGGATGAGACTTGCCATCGGGTTTAAATAAAAAATGTCCAGCCATTGCCTCGAAACAAGACTTTGAGCATCGTAAAAAATCCCGGAGGCAAACATGACAGCTAACAAGCCTGTGTTCACCAAGAACTTCAGGTCTTGAAGCAGCGGTATCAGGGAGGCGACCAAGCAACTAGCCGAAGTTACTAAGCCGCACTGTAGCGCCCAAGCTATCGGAAGTAACAACCACTGCTCTGTGACTGGAATCCCAAATATCAATAAAGCCAAAAGCAGAAAACTGAATGTTACCGCCTGCTTTATCGCGTCCTGCCCGACTACGACTAACGGGAAGAATGCCGGGTGTATCCGGAAGCTGTGCAATAACCAGCCTGCACCGGACAGGCTCATCATTGCATTGCCAACACTCCGGGAGAACCAAGTCCAAGGGATCAGGCCAACTAGCAAAAAGGAAACAAAGCTGTCAGTTCCTTGACCCAAAAACACGCCAAAAACCAAGTAAAGTACAGCGGCTTCTAATGTTGGCTCTAAAATCCACCAAGCGTAGCTAAGCTGGTTCCTTCCTACCTCTGAGCGCAAATTTAATTTTATTTTAGTTGCTAGCAGCGCCCAGAAATGAAAATTACGACTGTCCATAAGCTACTGTTTGCCCCATTGCAAGGGTGCGCACTTAGTGGCGTACACAAGTGAGGTCATCCTTAAAATCAACCTTGCAACGCTGCTCGGTATACGTCGGATGTCTCTTGAGCTACGTCCACCCAAGTTCGCGCAGCCGCTTGGGTGCTGACGTCAAAACCCGAACCAAATTCAGACCTAGAGGGTATTGCTTTCAATGCATCAGAAATAGAGGACACATCCTCAGGATTTACAAAAAGAGTTTGCTCAGGCGCGAATTCGGCCATCGCAGAGTGCTCACTGGTAATGACTGGGCAACCGCAAGCAGCCGCCTCAAGAGCAGGGAGACCAAAACCTTCGTAAAGCGAGGGGAACACTAGGGCCCCCGCAGAAGCGTAGAGGGTTAGCAGCGTATCATCGGTAACATAGTCCAGATAAAGTGCTAACCCATCCTTTATAAGTTCATCCAACATTTCATGTTCTCTGCTGCTCTTCCACCCGGAAGCACCCACAACAATTAGAGGCCAATCGAAATGACTGGCTCGCCTTCCGGCCCTAAACGCCTCAAATACTCTAAGGAGATTTTTACGGGGCTCGATAGTGCCTACCGACAAAAAAAATGCTTTGTGACTCAGCCCCAGAGCATCTAAAGCGTGCCGGCACTCTGATTCATGTCTTGGACGACAGCGAGGGTCAGGAGCCAGGTGCACAGTACTAATCCTGCTGATCTCTACCCCGAAGTCGTTAACCAACTCATCCCTTACGTGGAATGAATCAGTGATCACGTGCGCCTTACCCTCAATTGCCGAGTGAATGCCGCCCTGACACAACACCACCATTTGTTTCCTGTGAAACTGAGGAAAACGTATGGTGGATAAGTCATGGATAGTAATCACTCGAGCACCGTCAAAGTGGGGCATTATGAAGTTTGGGGAATGGTAAAGGTGGCTATCTGCAAGAGGTCTTAACCTGCGTTCTGCCATCGCGCCTGACACGTACTGATAAACCATAGACGCGTAATATGAGCGCGAAGCAAAGGCCCTTGCGGACACAGCTAGACTACCCGACCGCCCCCGATTTTTTTTGTCGGCCAAACCTGCAGGACCTTCGCTGGTTGGATCACCGCGCTTTAACATACCGGCATCTAGAAAGCTTAGGTCGCCCCAAAGCTTCAAATCATCGACAATCTGCGAGGCGACAAGTGCTCTGGCCAACTCGTAGGTATAACGCCCAATGCCAGTTAGGCGACCCAACAATGGAGCGCCGCCTAAAACGACATTAAGCGGGCAAGCAGGGCTTTTAGGCACGATCACATCAGCAGTAGTCTTGTGTTCGGTATGCATTTAGCGCGACGACACAGTGCTACGTTGGTAAACGTTTAAGACATCATCTACGGCCCCCGATGCCGAGATCTCCCCTCTTTCCATGAGTATCGCAGTGTCGGCCAAGCTACTTATTTGACCTAGGTTGTGGCTGACAATGATTGCAGCTCGGTCGGGCGATAGTCGCTCCTCCAAGGCCTGCCTTGCTTTTTCCCTGAAGACGCTGTCACCGACACTCAAAACTTCATCTATTAAAAGGACTTGGGACTGATTCAGTAGCGCCGAGCCGAAAGCAAGTCGGGCTCGCATACCTGTTGAATAAAATTTAACAGGCTGGTCAAAAAAACTTCCCAATTCACAAAAAATTTCAATCTCATCCAGGCAAGACGATGCAGCTTTAGAGGATAAACCCATCAGTAGGCACGAAAGATAGGCATTATCTCGGCCCGATAAATCTGGCCTAAATCCGAGGCCTAGAGTCAACAGGGATGCTGTCACATCGGGGGCCCACTCAACGTGGCCAGTCTCCGGCTCGAAGATCTTCGCCATTATTTTGAGAAGCGTGGATTTTCCTGAGCCGTTGGCACCAATAACCCCCACACGGTCGCCAGCAGCGATTTGCAGACTGATGCTAGACAATGCGTCGTATCGATTATTTGCTCCCATATCAAAAGACAGGGAGACGTTATCTAGCGTGAGCAGATGAGTCATCTACTCAAAACTCGTAAAGCAATCCGAGATTGAAAAATTCGATATGCCCCGATAGCTATGCTGAGGAGGAGAAGGCTCTGACACAACAAAACGGACATAAGATCTGTCTTTGGCAGTGACCCAAGCAGTAATATTTGGCGATAAGCATCGATCAATATAGCCATCGGATTTAGAAGCAACAGCCATCGTCTCACATCTGCATCGGCTACAGCATTCACGTCCCAGAAAACGCCTGAGACAAACAATAAAAACATCATCCCTAGCTGAATCAAATGCTGGAAGTCTTTATGCCAACAAACCACCAAGGCCGCCAATAAACCGACGCCAGAAATCAAAAGCATCTGAACGAACATCAAGGGCAAGAGCCAAAACCAATAATGAAATTGCCCCCTGCCCGAGAGAAAAAGTAAAACCAATAGAAAAGATAAGACCACTAGTTGCCGGTAGAAGCCTTGTTGGATCGCCGCTAAGGGGAAAACCTCTTTCCTAATGGTGACTTGCGAAATCAGGCCTCGGTTGGTTTCTATGCTAAAGGACGCCTGCACAACACTTTTAGAGAACCAAATAAAAGTTAGCTTGCCAACAGCCAGAAAATAGAGGTAATCGGGCTGACGGCTGTCAAGCAACAGCTGAAACACGACGTAAAAAACCGCAATATAAAGGGCCGGTTCCAGGAGCCACCAAAAGTACCCTAGGTAAAACTGCCTCGCCTCGCCCCTCAAATGGAATCTTGCGAGAGTATCAATTAGCGTTAGGTATTGAATCGTGGTCAACTAAAACTCTAATAAATAACGAAGCGGATGTTGCCGTTTGAACCTTGCAAGCGAGAAGCTGAGCGCCACCTTTTATGCTAGCACGGTAGTTCTCTGTGAGTAGAAACGCCCCAAGGCATCACCCCCGCAAGCGATTCGGCCAGAACTTTCTGCGCGATGAATCGACCATCGAAGCGATCGCGCGCGCGATCGCGCCTGATGATTCTGACCATATCGTTGAGATCGGCCCTGGAGAGGGCGCCCTCACCCAAGCACTTATCAGCGGCGAATGCCGGCTCGACGCTATAGAGCTCGACCGTGATCTCCGCACCCGCCTCTTGGCCGCGTTCAGCAACTATCCAGGATTTACGCTGCATAGCGCCGATGCGCTCGATTTTGATTTTGCGTCATTGGCAACGGTTGGCGCCCGCCTCCGGGTGGTGGGTAACCTGCCCTATAACATCTCAACGCCGCTGATTTTCAAGTTGCTGGAACAGGCACCGATCATCAAGGACATGCACTTTATGCTCCAACTGGAAGTCGTGGAGCGATTGGCGGCCTCACCGGGAAGCAAAGATTGGGGACGTCTGAGCGTGATGGCGCAGTTCCGGTGTGAGGTAGAGTCACTTTTTGAGGTGCCGCCTGAGGCATTTTATCCACCGCCCAAAGTGCACTCAGCTGTGGTGCGGCTCACGCCCCACCCCAGGCCTGCGTACCCAGACGTCGATCCGACATCACTTGCGCGCGTCGTCACGCAAGCTTTCTCACAGCGCCGCAAGACGCTGCGCAATAACTTCAAAGGCATAAGGCACATTGATGAAGAAGCAGGCTACAACTTCGGTGGTGCGGTAGATGATATTTGGGAAAAAACCAATGGCGATTTAATAGTGATTGATGTGAAATCTACTT